>JANMAN010000286.1:0-2840 GCA_031359885.1 Tardiphaga sp.
CATATCCAAAGTCAAATATGCCGCTTGCGAAGCACTTGCTCGTTGAAATAGCGCGTGGTTTTCATCAAGTCGCTGGCCTTTAAGTCTGCCGCCCACCCACCTGCGGTTTCCACACCAGCAGACGTCGCTCGACCAACGTTACCGCGAAATCGATCAACACGACGAACGCCGCCAGCACGATCATGCCCGCGAACACGCCGGCGACGTCGAACACGCCTTCGGCCTGTTGGATCAGATAACCGAGCCCGGCCGACGATCCCAGATATTCGCCGACCACCGCGCCCACGACGGCGAAGCCGACCGACGTATGCAACGACGAGAACATCCACGACAGCGCGGACGGCCAATAGACGTGGCGCAGCAATTGCCGCTCGCTCATGCCGAGCATCCGCGCATTGTCGACCAGCGTTGCGTTGGTTTCCTTGACGCCTTGATAGACGTTGAAGAACACGACGAAGAACACCAGCGTGAAACCGAGCGCCACCTTCGACCAGATGCCGAGCCCGAGCCAGAGCGCAAAGATGGGCGCCAGCACGACGCGCGGCAGGGCGTTCATCATCTTCACATAGGGATCGAAGATTGCGGCGACGACCTGCTGCCGCGCGAACCAGAATCCGATCAGCGCGCCGGCCAGCGAGCCGATCACGAAAGCCAGAACGGATTCGGTGAGCGTAATCAGCAGATGGCGCCAGATCGTGCCTTCGACGAGCCATTTGACGATGCGGTTGAACACCGCCGATGGCGTCGAGAAAAAGAACGGCGGCAGCAGCGTCACGCCCGCGATGGGATACGTGCTCAGCACATGCCATGCGCCGAAAAACACGACCGCGACGAGGATTTGGCAGAGCAGGAGGGTGCTGCGAGTCATCATGCCGCCCCCGCCTGCGCGTAACCCTTCATCACCTCGTCCTTCAGCACGCCCCAGATCTCGCGATGCAGCGAGTGGAAATCGTGTTCCAGCCGCACCTCGAAGATGTCTCGCGGACGCGGGAGAGCGACGCGCCAGTCGCCGATGATGCGCGACCGCGGCCCCGCCGACATGATGACGACTCGGTCCGCGAGCGCGATGGCTTCTTCCAGATCGTGCGTCACGAAGAGAACCGCCTTGCGGTCGGCGGTCCACAAATCTAGCAGCAGATTGCCCATGATCTGCCGGGTCTGTGCATCGAGCGGCCCGAACGGCTCGTCCATCAGCAATATTTTCGGATCGCGAATGAGCACTTGAGCAAGCCCGACCCGCTTGCGCTGGCCGCCGGATAGCATGTGTGGATAACGTCCGCCGAAATTGCCGAGCCCGACCTGATCGAGCCAGGTTTGCGCGCGCGCCAACGCCACGTCGCGCGCGACGCCCGTTATCTCCAGCCCGATGGCGATATTGTCGATCGCGGTCTTCCATGGAAACAGCGCTTCGGCCTGAAACAGATAACCGGCGTCGCGGTTCAGCCCCTGCAACGGCGCGCCGAAAATCCGCACATGGCCGGCGGCGGGCGCGAGCAGCCCGGCGGCGACATTGAGCAACGTCGATTTGCCGCAGCCGGTCGGGCCGACGATGGCGACGAACTCGCCGTCCGCAACGTCGAGCGTCGCACCGGCGACGGCCGTGTAGACGCTGCGGTCCGCGAGCGTGAACGCCACGCTGGCATCGTCCAGTGCCACAGCCGCCGGCCGTGTGGTCTCCTCGCGCGTCATGGTCTCTCCCTGTCTGGTTGAGTAGCGGGAGCGGACGCGAAACTCAACTACGACCGTCATTGCGAGCGGGACAACCGGCGGCCCCTTGCCGCTGGTGTCCGGCGAAGCAATCCAGCTCTCCTTTCGCAGTACAGATGACTGGATTGCTTCGTTGCGAACGCCCTCGAAGTCGAGGGCGCTCGCGCCTCGCAATGACGAACTTTGTTCTGATTCAACGGTTGTGATATCAAATTAGAATATGACCTCCGCGCCCCTGATCGCCTACGACCATGTCGGCAAGAGTTTCGATCGTGGCAGGGTCACAGCCCTCGACGACGTGTCGCTGAGCGTCGCACGCGGCGAATGTCTCGCCATTGTCGGCGGCTCCGGGTCGGGCAAGACGACGCTGCTGAGACTGACCAACCGCCTGATCGCACCGGATCATGGTGTCATCCGCATCGACGGCAACGACATCGCAGAGCTTGATCCGATCGCGCTGCGGCGGCGCATCGGTTACATCTTTCAGGCCGGTGCGCTGTTCCCGCATCTGAGCATTGCGGACAATATCGGCATCACGCCGAAGCTGCTCGGCACGCCGACAGCCGACATCGCTGCGCGCGTCGATGAATTGCTCGATCTCGTCCAGCTCGATCGCAGTATGAAAACCCGCCGCCCGCATGAACTCTCGGGCGGCCAACGCCAGCGCGTCGGCGTTGCGCGTGCGCTCGCGGCCAAGCCGAACATCGTATTGATGGACGAGCCGTTCGGCGCGCTCGATCCGCTGACGCGCGACGCGCTCGGCGACGATTACCGCGCGCTGCACAAGCAGCTTGGCCTCACCACGATCATGATCACGCACGACATCACCGAGGCGCTGTTGCTGGCGGATCGCATTGCGGTGATGCGCAGCGGTAAATTGCTTGCCGAGGGCACGGCTGCCGATCTCGTCCGATCGACCGACGCCTATGTCGGCGAACTGATGCGGACGCCGCGCCGGCAGGCCGCGCGGCTCAACGCGCTGCTGCCGCAGAGCGCGACCGATGTTTAACGATCCGCGCTGGGCCGAGGCGCTGGCGGTGCTGCCGGATTATCTCGGCAGCCATGTCCGTGTGAGCGCTGCGGCGCTCGGGCTCGGTCTCGCGATTAGTCTTCCATTGGCGTTGATCGCGCGC
>JANMAN010000299.1:0-3091 GCA_031359885.1 Tardiphaga sp.
CCTTCGTCGACGAGACCGTCGATCACGCCGGCGCTGACACCGGCCTCGCGCGCCGCTTCGGACTTGCCGTGCAGCAGGCCATCCGACAGAATTTCGATCAGCCGCCGCCGCGCCGGCGTCATGCGTTTGGGCACTTCGCCCACTAGCCTCACGCCGGTCCGTATCCGCTCCGGCCCAAGATCCCAACCCATCCGCAGCGACATCCGCAACACCATGCCGCGCGGGGACAGCGTGTAGGTCGAGACCCAATCGACGAGCTTGCGCAGTTCGTCGCGCAACGGCGGCACGTCGAGCTTCTCTGCGACATCCTTCAGGCGATTGTGCAATCGCGGTTCGGGCTGGGCGTTGTCGGCCCACACCACGCCCATGACATCGCGCGCGCCTAACGGCACCGACACGAGATCGCCGGTCCTGAGGTCCATTCCCTCAGGCACGCGGTAGGAATAGGTCTGGTTCAGCGCAACCGGCACCAGCACCTCGACGAAGCCCGTCGCGGCGCTTGGTTGGTCTGCGAACAGGCTCGGCGAATCGGTCACGCGGTGTCTCTGACGATGAGGAGCTAAGTTAGAGCGCGACGGCGGGAGGGACCAGGGGTTGAGAAGGCAGCCTTCCGTTCGTCATTCCGGGCCTGCACCATTTGCCGGCTTCAGCCGGCAGATGGTGCAGGCCCGGAATCCATACTCCCGGTAGGGGTTATGGATTCCGGGCTCGCGTGTCCTTCTTCAAAATTGCCGAGCGTCAATTTTGAAACGGCCCCGCGCCCCGGAATGACGAGCTTTTGCTTAACCCCCGCTTCACCGAAGCCATGTGTTATTCTGACAGTCACAGCGCGAGCATCGAATGTCAGCGACTCCTCCCCCCATCGACCTGCCCTGCGCCGACGATCAGCTCTCGCTGCAGATGACGCGCTGGCTGGCGCATCTGCGCACGGAACGACGTTTGTCGCCGAAGACCCTGGAAGCTTACGCCCGCGATCTCAGGCAGTTTCTGCTGTTTTTGAGCAACCACTGGGGCGCGCGGGTCGCGCTCACGCATTTCGCCAAGCTCGAAGCCACGGACATCCGCGCCTTCATGGCCGCGCGACGCGCGGACGATGTCGCCGGACGCTCCTTGGCGCGCGCGTTGGCGGGGCTGCGCTCGTTCGGGAAGTTTCTGGAGCGCGAAGGGGTCGGCAAGCTCGGCGCTTTGTCCGCGATCCGCGCGCCAAAGATCGGCAAGAGCCTGCCCAAGCCGATCCAGATGGCGTCTGCAAAACGCCTTGTCGATGCCGACGAGCGCGCCGGCGAAAACCGCGAGCCATGGATCTGGGCACGCGATGCCGCCGTGATGGCGCTTCTTTACGGCTCAGGCCTCCGAATTTCCGAAGCGCTCGGGCTAAAACGCCGCGACGTGCCCCTGCCCGGCAAGGGTGACGTTCTCGTCGTGACGGGCAAGGGCAACAAGACCCGCATGGTGCCGGTGCTGCAAAGCGTGCTGGCGCAGGTGCAGGATTACATTGCGCAATGCCCACATCCCTTGCCGGCCGACGGGCCTGTGTTTGTGGGTGCGCGCGGCGGACCGTTGTCGCCACGCATCATTCAACTGACCATGGAGCGGTTGCGGGGTGCTTTGGGCCTGCCCGACAGCGCCACGCCGCACGCTTTGAGGCATTCCTTCGCAACGCATCTCCTGACGCGTGGCGGCGACCTTCGCGCGATCCAGGAATTGCTCGGTCACGCCTCACTCTCGACGACGCAGATCTATACCGGCATCGACACCGAGAGGCTTTTCGAGGTGTATCGGACCGCGCATCCGAGGGCGTGAGATTAGGCCATGCCGAGGCGCGAACTCCTCATGGCGACGCGAACCCGGAACGACGTCGCTGAACCTCGCGTCATGATCGTTTCACTTGCATGCCGGGATCGCTTGCGACAATGCTCGCGAAGTTTCGCAGGGGGAATTCGACATGGGCGCGCATGAAAGCATGGAACACGCCGAGCACGCCGAGCATGCATCCGGCTCGAATAAAAACATCGCGCTGCTGATCGCGGTGATCGCTCTGTTTCTGGCCCTGTCGGAAACGCTGGGTAAAGGCTCGCAGACCGAATCGATCAGTAAGAACGTCGAGGCCTCGAACCTCTGGGCGTTCTTTCAGGCCAAGAGCATTCGACGGACGGTCGTGCAGGCGACGTCCGACCAAGCCAAGCTCAGCCTCGGCGTGATGGGCGATGACGCGGCCAAGGCGGCGCTGCAAAAACAGATCGATGACTGGAAGAAGACTGCGGACCGCTACCGCTCCGAGCCCGAAACCGGCGAAGGCTCCGAGCAACTGGCCGCGCGCGCCAAGGAGGCCGAAAGCAAGCGCGACCTGGCGATGGCGAAATACCATCATTACGAAGTCGCGTCGGCGGCGTTCCAGATCGGCATCGTGCTGGCCTCGGCGACCATCATCACCGGCATGATCGCACTGGCCTACGCGTCCGGCGCGCTGGCGATACTCGGCATCGCCTTCACGATGATCGGCCTTTTCGCGCCGCACGCCGTGCATCTGATGTAGTCGAATAATCCGACTGGTTGCACAGCTCCAGCACCGCATCGGCAAAAGCACGCGGCGATTCCTGAGGCGGGTTGTGGCCGACACCGGCGAGCACGCGGCGCTGGTAAGGTCCGTCGAAATATTTCGCGTGACCTTCCGAACTCGTCGCGATGTTGACGCCGTCGTCTGCGCCCTGAATGCAAATTGTCGGTATACTGATATGCGGCTGCGTCGCGAGCCGTTCTTGGATGTCCGCGTAAGCAGGATCGCCGGCCACGCTGCCGAAGCGATGGCGATAGGAATGGATCACGACATCGACGAAATCATCGGTTTCGAAGGCTTTGGCGGAGCGCGCATAGGTCGCCTCGTCGAACGGCCATGTCGGAGACCACAACTTCCAAAGTAATTTGCAGAATGCGTAGCGATTTTCGGTGAGGCCGTTGCGGCCGCGCTCGCTGTGGAAATAATATTGATACCAAAGGCGAAACTCTTGCTCTGGATCGGCCGGCGTCGCCGACGCAGCAATATTCTGGATGTTGTAGCCGTTTCCGCTGACGAGGCCGCTTACGCGCTCGG
>JANMAN010000043.1:0-9012 GCA_031359885.1 Tardiphaga sp.
AACGTTGACGTCGATGGACCGACCCTAGTGCGGTCTAGTCTTGCCCAGACGCGTCAAGAACCACAGGACGCGGGCGCATATCCTGCGTGATCGAAATAATTAGGGGTTTCGGCCCGACATATTACGAGCAGGCTTGTAAGCGATGATCAGGTCTCAGTAACGCAGGATCGGTCAGTTCGACAGATTGTCGTAGACTCGATTTGTGACCTTGTTCAACTCGCGCAAATCGGATTCCGATAGGCCGACGAAGGCTTCCTTCGAGACCTTGGCGATTTTGGATCTGATCAGCTTCAAAAGCTTGGCGCCTTCGGGAGTGATCGACACTTCGATCGACCTCGCATCTTCCGAGGATGTCCGTGTTCGCACCAAATTCTGTGCAACCATGCGCTGGATGATTTTCGCCATTGTCGAAATCTTCGTCACCGCCTCAGCCGATATTTCGGTGACGGTCGAGGCGCGGCCTGTCTCCAAAATCATCAGCACGCGCCATCGCGCGACGTCCATTTTGATGGGCTTGAGAACAGCATCGAGCCGCAGGTGATAGCGTCCTGCAAGACGTACGATCCCGTAAAACGGCCATTCGCCGATCTCGAATTCATCGCTTTCAGGATCGATGCTGTTCGAGAATTTGCTTCGCTTCGCCATACCGGACGATGTCGCTCAGTTCGGGCAGTGAATCAAGACCTGATCAGGGATTACCGCCTGCTGATTAAAGCCGGACGTCGCACAACTGCTAGTGGTGATGAGGTTGACCCGGTCTGCGCGCCACCATCGAAACGATCAGTTGCGAAAGTTGGTGGCTGATCTCGCCTCCGGATAAGTCTGGACGGCGGTAGACGGAGTTCAGCATACCGATAATCGCGGCGGCCGTTGCAGCCGGATCGAGAGGCACGAATTCTCCAGCGTCGACACCTCTGGTCAGCAACCCTTGCAACTGGCGCTCGACGGTCCGCTTCCGAAGATTGATGCTCTCCAGACGAGCTGCCGGAACGAATGACTCCCGCGCGAAGAACGCCCGCAAGACATCGATCGCGCCGACGCTGATGTCGGCAAACGCTCGGCTGAATGCCATCAAGTGGTCGGTCGGCCGCATCGGTTGTGCCAGAACGTCAGTGATTGCCGCATCGATTTGCACGATCACCTGGTCATACGAATCAAAATCTTCGGCGCTCGCGCGCACGAGACTTGCCCATGTCCCATCCATGTACAAAAGAGGTGTGCTTGTCGGCTTGACCTGAATGGCAGCCACTTGCCCCACGAACAGCACGTGAGACGAAAAATCGATCGTTTGTAGAAGGCGGCAATCGAAAACCGCCGCGCTGTCGAGAAGGATCGGCGCGCCGGTCGTGAGTGTGTCCCAGGTTGTCGTGGCAAAGCGGTCGTCGCCCTTGGCGCCGCCGGCGAACCGGCTGGCTAGATCCGCGTGGTCGTGTGGAAGGACGTTGATGGCGAATATTCCGCTACCGCCGATCGCTTCGAACGATGCGTTTGATCGGTTCACGGCAACGGCTAATTGAGGCGGGTCCGCTGTGATCGACATGACGGCTGTTGCCGTCATGCCCGCGCGTTTGCCTGCGTGGACCGTCGTTATGACGTTGACGGCCGCAGCCAGTTGGCGCATTCCGGATCTGAAGTCGTTCGCAGAAATTGCCATATCGCACCTGTCGTTTCCGCCCTGATCCTCCAACAATTACACGAAATGTCAATGGAAATTTCGTCTAATAAGTCGGCGCTGTTGCAAAGTTGGGGCGCTCGCGGCGCGGCAGCACGATATGACGATTTCTGGGTCGGATAAGGAAGCACGGAGAGCACCCCGCCTGACCAAGGCCGTGATCGATCGCGATCCGCGAGCGCTGTCGTCGTGAGCTATTTGCGTAACAGAGGCGTTCTCGGCGAAACCGGTTCGTCCGGCGCCCAAAGCCGGAAGCTCAGTTGGCTGAATACGCTGAAGCCTTTGATGATCGAGGCCGTATCGATGCCGGGAGCGGCAGCCGTACCGCCGCTGGCGTGTGCGGAAAGCTGATTAACTGCCCAGACGTTCAACTGCACCGGACCGAAATTGTAACCGACCAACCCACCTGCTGCCCACGTGCCGTAGCGATTGGTGTTGATTGCATTTCCGTAAAACGGGCTCGGCTTGTCGTCGGTGACCTGCCCCATGAAGTACCCGACCGGCCCAAACGTCCAATTGTTAATCGTCTTGGTGGCGATGAATTCGGCATGAAGAATATTGCCGGTTTGATACTGGGTGATCGTGTTTTTCGTATTGATCTCCTGTGAGACATAAGCCGTCAAATTCCAGCCGTCTTTAAGATAGGACACGATCAATTCCGGCTGGAAAGTCCACTAGGGATTACCGATTCCCCCAAGGCCGTTGACGCCTGATATGCTGCCGGTCGGCACATGCAGACCGAGGCCGGTCTTGAGAAAAAATCCGCTATTGCCAAGATTCCAGCTCAGTTCGACTGGCACGACGAACGTGTTGCGAAAGCCTGTTGGCTGGACGTTGATCGGACTGCCGATCGTGGTCGAGAGCCACGGCTGAACGAGCACGGCATTGTAGGTCGCACCGAGAAAGGTCCAGCCCGGCACCCATAAAACGCCTGTGCCGGCACCCGAGATACGCACCGGGGTCGCGTTGCCGTTGATGTTCGGAGCGCCGGGACCGACGACGTTTCCAACGTATTGGAATGCTTGGTCGAACATGTATACGCCCGGAGGCGGTGCTCCGGCAGACGCGCCGCCGAGCGTGAGGCCCGGAAGTTGCGCTGCTCCTGCATAGCCGAACTCATAGGCAGCGACAGGTGATGTTGAAACGCTCGCGGCAAAAAGGACCGAACAACAGAGTTTCTTAAATTTCATGATTTATCCCCCATAGGTTCTGCGCAAAATCAAACTGCGCAGCTTTGCTCCGGTTGGAGCGCCTAATGATGAGAGATCAATCGCGGCATTCGTTTCAACATAAAACGATCTTGATAGTCTATTATGTTAGTCATCTGTATTGTCGAAGTAACAGCAATACGACGCGATGTATGTTAGATACAATTCAATCTGGCTGATCCCGCCGCGGTGTCAGATCGAGCGATCACCAAGTTTCATGTTGTCGATGATGACAGGTTGCAAAGCTTCCGCCGCCCCGATCGATTGCGGTTTTAACTGCACGCCGGGTTCCGGGTTGCCGATGAATGCGATGCCTGCGCTTTCACAGGCGAGTTGAATTCGGCTGATGGTCTGACAACTCACATGGATCGGCGACTTCGATCCTTCCAGCCGCCGAATGGTCGAGATTGCAACGCGCGACTGCAACGCGAGTTGATGCTGCTCCCAGCCAAGCAGCGAACGAGCGGCTTTGATTTGGCGCGTGATGACAATCATCCGATCGCTTCCATGCCGATAGAGAGCCGTGATCCGACCGATGCATCATCGATAGAGTGATCGATGCGCTGGCTGCGGTTTCAAAATGTCATGCTGCGAATTGATTGCGCAGCAAGCGTCCACATCTCGTTCCTAAGCCGGCTGGAAGCCTCGGCGCGTGGCCGTGTCGCGAACCACGCTGTTGGGCATTTCTTTGACGAGGATCGCGTTGGCGGCCTGAAGGATGTGCGTTGGAGCCAACTCGGGCAATCCGGTGCCGAAGGGAGGCCGTGGCGCATACTCCATACTGAGTTCTATGAGTTGCCCCGCTTCGAGGCCCGCCCATTGACGGACCATCTCCAAACCGAAATCGATGCCGGCTGTCATGCCGCCACCGGTCGCGCGATTGCGATCGATCACGACGCGCTCGTTGACGGGCTCTGCACCAAACTGGCGGAGATAGTCGCGTGAATACCAGTAACAGGCAGCGCGATAACCTTTCAGCAATCCCGCTGCACCGAGAATGAGCGAGCCGTTGCAGACGCTCGTCACCCAGCCGGCGCGTTGGCCGAGCCTGGCGACGTGATCGAGAAATCGATCGTCCTGCAAAGCTTCGAAGACCGCTCGTCCCCCACCGGGGACGAGCAAGACATCGGGCTCTTGAAAACAGTTATCGAAGTTGTGAGTTGCGACGATCTCAGCTCCGAAATCCGTTTTGACGGGGCCTTCGCTGAATGCAGCGAGTTGGATCGACGTGTTCGGCATGAACCACCAGCAGTTGGCTGGCCCGATCAGATCGATCGGCGTAAATCCAGGAAACAACGCGCACAGAATTTTCATCGCAACTCGTCCTTCTTGACTGTCAGATCGACGTTGAAGGTTAGGTCGACTTGGGGATTTTCGCGGCCCAATCGAGCAGCGCGCGACCCATGGTGTGCGGGTCATCCTCGGGCAGCCAATGAACGCCGCGGACGGCGACTTCGGTCTGGTTTCGCCACTTTCGCAGCGCGTCCAAACGACGGCCGGCGACCAGCGCACCGGGTACCCCGCGAAACAGGAGTTTCGGCAACTCGTTCTGCGCCATCCACGCGGAATGCACGTCGATTTTCGCCGCCATTTCCGGATTGTCGCCACCCAGGGGCACCTGGCGCGCCCAATCCAACGGAGCGCGGCGCGCTTCGCCAGGCTCAGCGAAGGGGCGGCGATACGTGTCGATTTCGGTCGGCGATGGGACCCTCAGCACGCCCATCGGAAGCGCTTCCACAAAGGCATTGCCCTGGATCGCGATCGCTTCGCCTTGGTCCGAGCGAAGCGCGCGGAACATCGGGTGGATCATCGGCGGCGTCCAGTCGCTCCATTCGAACGGTGCCGTGACCGGCTCGCAATAGGCGACGCCCGCGACCGCACCCGGGTGTTTCATTGCCCACTCGAATGCGAGATTGCAGCCCCAATCCTGAGCCACGAAGATCACGTCCTTCGTGACGCCGAGCTGGGCCAGCGCATCCGACAGAAAGCGATAGTGCGTGTCGAAGGAATATGCGCCGTTATGCGAATCCGGCAATTTGTCCGAATGGCCCATGCCGATCAGGTCAAGCGCGATAGCGCGCCCAGCGCGTCCCGCATGGGGCATCACGTTACGCCACATGTAAGAGTGGCTGATCTCGCCATGCAGGAAGACGATGGGCCGTCCGGCGCCGAGGGTCACGGCGCTCATGTTGAGCTTGCCCACCGGCACGGTAATACGGTCCCCGACCGGTGCGTCGGAAATCTCTTCGAAGACCGGCGGGCCGACGAGTTGGATATGATCGCCAAGGATGGCCGGCGGACTTAGCGCAGCGCCGCCGGCATTGGCGTGATCGAAGTAATCGTACCAGCCTGATCCGGCGATTGCGGTCTGCAGTTTGTCGAGCGCGGCCCGATTGGGCACCCGGTAGACGCCGAAGACATCATAGTTGACGCGCCGATCGATCGCTTTGTCGTTATAGCCCCAAGCGATGATTTCGATGCCTTCCGCCATGATGGACTGAACCATCGGGACCAGCTTGTCGACGAAAGCGGCGCGGCCATCCATGCCCAGTTCGCGCCATTTGTCCTTGATCGACCAGAGTTCAATGAAGATTTGCTGCACGTCAGTCATCCTTCGAGGTTGTCAGCGGGATTTTCAGCAGAACGGAAGACGTCGGCCTCAAAGCCCGCTGCGCGGATGCCGCGTCATTGACAGCGTGCATCCGTAGGGAAATGCTTTGGCAACCACTGGCGTAGGTGAAGCTGCGCCGGACTACTTGACTGAGACTGCGATACTTCTTGCCTTTATCCGTCTTGAAATGGCACGTGCCATTCCGGCGGACCTCGGGAGAGACGGGATATGCAAGTCATCACCACCGACGGCATTCGCGAAGACCGGCGGGTCCGCTTCTGGCAAGACGCGGTCTGCGACGCGCTTGTCGATCTCAATATCGAAAGCTGTCAGGTGGGTGGCTTTGCGGCGAGCCTACAATTGGCGTCGGCCGGCGACTCGGTTTTCTGCCGGATCGACTCCACGACCCAGCGCGTGGTCCGCACCCGCAAACATATCGCGCGATCGACCGCGGAGTTTTTCCATATCCCGATGCAGTTGAAAGGCCGATCGCGTGTCTCTCAGCGCGGCGCAAGCTTTGATTTGCAGCCCGGCGAATTCGCGCTGTTCAATAGCACCGAACCATACGAACTCGAGTTCGACCGAGCGTTCAGTCAGATCGTGTTACAGATTCCGCAATCATCGTTGCGCAACGCGTTTGCCATCGACGGCTTCGTCGGAGGCATTCCGGTCAAGGGACAAAATGCGCTCGGCCGGCTTGTTTTAAATGAGATCACAGCGACGCTTTCGGCGCTTGACGAGATCGACGCCGACGTCGCTGCGGCCCTTGCTCGACACAACATCGACCTCATCGCTTTGGCCGTGAATTCGTCGCTGCGGCTGCAACTCGGAACAGGTTCGTCCGGGAGGCGCGCTCTGACCCAGCGTGTTCTCGCGATTGCAGAGGAAAGGCTGTCGGACCATACCGTGTCTCTCGACAGCATCGCTATTTCGGCCGGCATCAGCGTCCGCACGCTGCATGAGATCTTTGCGTCGCTCGACACCACGCCGTGGCGATGGATGCAGCAACGGCGTCTTGAACAGTGCCGACGCGATCTTCGCGATGGGTTGCTCGACAGCATGTCGATCACCACGATCGCGCTGAAATGGGGCTTCAACAGTCCGGCACATTTCGCGCGTGCCTATCGCCAGTATTTCGGGTGCACTCCTCGATCGGAGCGCAAGTCGATACGAGATAACTGAGATATCTTTAGCGTGTGCAGCGGCACGACGACGATTCCGATATCAATTATTTGGTTGTCGCGGGCCGATCGACGCGTGCAGCGATCGGCGATGTGATCTCGGCAACCTGTTTCATCAATGTCGCAAGCAAGACGGACCGGTCGTTTTTGCGATAGCTCATGATGATCGGGCTGTGAACGTTGGGCTCGTTGAGATCGATATATTTGATGTCGCTTCGTCCATGGCGACGCACCGACACGGGCACGATCGACACGCCGACGCCTGACGCGACCAGGCTGAGGGCCGTCTGCAATTCGCGCACTTCCATTCCAACGGTCGGTACGATCGCGGCATCGGTAAAGAACGAAAGCACTTGATCGGCGAAGCTCGGCCGCGGCGAATTCGGATAAAGGATCAGCGACTCACCGACAGTCTGGTGCAAGCGCAGATTTTTCGCCGTGGCGAGCCGGTGGGTGACCGGGACGGCGACGCACAGGCTCTCTTCGCGAATCACCTGCCGGGCAATCGCATCATCCTCGAAGCGCAGCCGGCCGAACCCGACATCGATGCGACCATCTTTGAGCGCCGCCATTTGCTCGAGGGTGATCATCTCGTGCAACTGAACGTTCGCACCGGGCACCGCCGTGCGAAACCGGCGGATCAACTCCGGCAAAGTGTCGTAGAGCGTCGAGGCGACAAAGCCGATGTTGAATTGAAGCGCCATCCCTCGTGCGATGCGCTGGGTCATTGCCTTGGTTTCATCGACGCGACTGAGAATCTGGCGCGCCTGCTCGAACAAATAACGGCCAGGCTCGGTCAACGTGATCGGCCTGGTTCGGTTGAGGAGTTGAACGCCCAGCTCCTCTTCAAGCTGCTGTACCTGCCGACTGAGCGGCGGCTGCGCCATGTTGAGCTTCTCCGCGCCGCGACTGAACGAGCCTTCGGCGGCGACGGTCGCGAAATAGCGGAGGATACGCAGGTCCATCTCGATACCTTTTGGGTATGAAGATAGACGCAATGGGTGTTGGGCTGCAACGGCTGGTTCTAATATCGTTAGGGTTGTTTCCAGGAGCAACGCCGTGCCCGCCCTTTCGCCGATCAAGATCGACCAGATCGATACCTATCTGGTGGATCTGCCGACCATTCGCCCGCATCACCTCGCGATGACGACAATGCGCGGCCAAACGTTGATGCTGGTGCGCATCACGACGTCGGACGGGATCGTCGGTTGGGGCGAGGGCACCACGATCGGCGGTTTGGCCTATGGCAGCGAGAGCCCGGAAGGCATGAAGCTCGCGATCGATACGTATATAACTCCGATCCTGCTGCGCAGCGATCCCACCCGCATCGGCGCGACCATGACTGCGATCGGCGCCGCTGTGCGTGATAATCATTTCGCGAAATGCGCGGTCGAAACAGCACTGATCGACGCGCACGGCAAGCGCTTGAACGTGCCGGTTTGCGAGCTATTAGGCGGTCGTCAGTGCGAGCGGCTTCCCGTCGCGTGGACGCTGGCCAGCGGAGACACCGCGCGTGACATTGCGGAGGCTGAAGAGATGCTGGCGCGTCGCCGGCATAACATCTTCAAGCTGAAAATCGGCCGCGGCGATCCGAAGCAAAACATTGCCCATGTCGCAGCAATCAAGCGCGCACTCGCCGACCGCGCGAGCATCCGTGGCGACATCAATCAAGCTTGGAGTTTGGCGACCGCGTCGTCGCTGATGCCTGCGCTACGGGATGCCGGCGTGGACCTGATCGAGCAGCCGATCGCCGCAACGAACGTCAAAGGTATGGCACAGCTTTGCCGAGAAAGTGCCGTCGCCATCATGGCCGACGAGTCGCTGCATGGGCCAGAGACCGCGTTCGAGCTCGCACGCGAAGCTGCTGCGGATGTCTTCGCGATCAAGATCGCGCAATCCGGCGGGCTTTTTGCTGCCGGTCGGGTGGCTGCGATCGCGCAAGCCGCCGGGATCGGTCTCTATGGCGGCACGATGCTCGAAGGTGCGGTCGGGACGATCGCTTCGGCACAGTTATTCTCGACGTTTACGCAGCTTGAATGGGGCACCGAGTTGTTCGGACCGCTGCTTCTGACGGAAGACATTCTGGTCGAACCGCTCGATTATTCCGATTTCAGTCTCGGCCTCCCGACGGGTCCCGGTCTCGGCATCGAGATCGACGAGGATCGCCTGGCGCATTTCCGCCGCGACCGCACAGAGCGCACGATCCATGTGCTGCCCAAACTCAAGACAGGGTCCTAGGAGATGCTGTTTCATGTCCAGATGGATGTCCGCATTCCACACGGAATGCCCGAACAGGATATCGCCGCGCTGAAGCAACAAGAGCGCGATCGTGCGCAAGCG
>JANMAN010000322.1:0-4026 GCA_031359885.1 Tardiphaga sp.
GAAGCCGGGATTTCCATCGCCCTGAAGAGGCTGCATCTGACGACAACCAATGATTAAGGTTGCAAAAACCGCAGCGCGCGGCATGCTCGCCGTGTCCGCCACGGGTCCGATCAAGCATGCCCGCCGATTCCGATCCGATGCTTGGCTTTCGCGAGATCGCCGAGACTCCGCATTATCACGGCCATCGCGAGCGTCTGCGCGAGCGCTTTCGTAACGCCGGCGCGGATGCGCTCAGCGATTACGAACTGCTCGAAATGGTTCTGTTTCGGGCGATGCCGCGGCGCGACGTGAAGCCGCTCGCCAAGACGCTGATCAATCAGTTCGGATCCTTCGCCGAGGTCGTCCATGCGCCGCAGACGCGGCTGCGCGAATGCGTGGGGCTCGGCGAAGCGGCCATCACCGAGATCAAGCTGATCGCGGCGGCCGCGAGCCGCGTCGCCAAGGGCCAGCTCAAGCAGCGCAAATTGCTGTCGTCATGGGCGAGCGTGATCGACTATTGCCGCACGGCGATGGCGTTCGCAGACAAAGAGCAGTTTCGGATTCTGTTTCTCGACAAGCGCAACCAATTGATTGCCGACGAGGTGCAACAAATCGGCACCGTCGATCACACGCCGGTTTACCCGCGCGAGGTCATCAAACGCGCGCTGGAATTGTCCGCGACCGCGATCATTTTGGTCCACAACCACCCGTCCGGCGATCCGACGCCGTCACAGGCCGATATTCAGATGACCAAATCCGTCATCGACATCGCCACGCCGCTCGGCATTTCGCTGCACGACCACATCATCGTCGGCCGGAACGGCCATGCGAGCCTGAAGGGGCTGAAGCTGATCTAGCGCCTGGCCACCTCTAAGGCGCGGCCAGCACCTGACGACAGGCGGCCGGCATCTCCGCAAGGGTCATCGGCGGACGCGGCTTCGGCGGCACCGCCGGCGGCTTCGGATGCAACACGGCATCGCTGAACCAATAATTCAGGTCTGCGCCGCAACCATCGCCGTCGCCGGGCGGCGCTTGCGGCGTGCATTCGGCGCTGCCGGGCGGGCAGACGATGCGGACGTGGAAATGATAGTCGTGGCCGTACATCGGCCGCACCTTCGACAGCCACGAGCGGTCGCCCTTGGCCTCGCGGCACAGCGCCTTCTTGATCGCGGCGTTGACGAAGATGCGCTCGACTGCCGGCTCTTGTGCCGCCGCGCGGATCACCGACAGATGCGTCGGCGTCCAACTGTTCGGATCGATGTCGAGCCGGTCTTTACGCACCATCATCACGGCGGACATTTCCTCGCGCTCGTTGCGCGACAATTGCCGGTTCGGCATCGGCGTCAACCAGATGTCGGCATCGAGCCCGATCTGGTGGCTGGCATGCCCCGTCAGCATCGGCCCACCGCGCGGCTGCGACATGTCGCCGATCAGAAGCCCCGGCCATCCGGCCGTCCGGTTCGCCTTGACCGACAGCCGCTCCACCAGCGCGACCATTTGCGGGTGCGCCCAGTTGCGGTTGCGCGACAGCCGCATCACCTGCCAGGTGTCGCCGTCGATCGGCAACGCCTGCGCCCCGGCGATGCAGCCTTTCGCATAGAACCCGACGACCTCGGGCCCGCCGCGCGTCGGCAGCGTCTTGCGGCCGAACAATTCCTTGGCGCCCAGACTAGGATCGTCCGGATTGGCGAGCGGCGGCAGCACGCGCGGCGTGACGGTGCCTTTGTCCTGCGCCCATGCGGGCGCAAGTGCAGCCAATGTGACGATGCAACCGAGAATCAAGCGAGCGATCATGGCTCGACATATACCGCAGCCGGGTTTCGATTTCAGCACTCGCAAAGTCGAATGACGTATCAAGGATTTGGTAACCCTGCGGGTAACTGGCGCAAAATCGAGCGATCCGCCGCGATCCGCACGGGTTGTAGGCAAACCTTGAGACATCCGCCTAGTTCACGTTCAGGTTGCAATTATTGCGCGATAAATACAACCTGAGGTACTGATTTGGTTGTATTCACGTGAGAGTTCGACCAAAAATTGGGCGGCCTCTAAATACCGGTCACGCGACCGCCATCGGCCGGACCCTTGCGCGGCCGGCCTCGTCACTGTTCGTTCAGATAATTCCGCGATGACGGCAGACGCAGAATGCGTGAGGCGTACCATGCCGGGACTACGGCCTAAACATCACAAGAAAACCAAGCGGAAGAGACCGACCGCTGTTGCCGACCTGCGCGCACCTCGCAAGGCGGTTGCAAAGTTGCAACCGCGGGGCAAGTCCGGCGTCGCCCTCGACGACAGCGTCTGCAACCGCGCGGAGACCGAAGCGGCGATCGTCGAAGCCCGACGCTCGCACGAGCGGCTGCGCGAGGCGATCGATATCCTGCCGCAGGGCATCGTGTTCCTCGACGCCGAGGGCCGCTACATTCTTTGGAATAAAAAATACGCCGAAATGTACAGCGGTACGGCCGAGTTGTTCGCAACCGGCGTGCGGCTGGAGGATACCATCCGCGTCGGCGTCGCGCGCGGCCATTATCCGGAAGCCATCGGCCGCGAGGACGAATGGATCGCCGAGCGTCTGGCGAAGATGTATCAGCCCGGCGAGCGCCACGAACAGATTCTGGCCGACGGGCGCTGCATCCTCATTGAAGAACGCCTGACCGACGACGGCGGCGTCATCGGGCTGCGCGTCGACATCACCGAACTCAAACAGCGCGAGGCCTCGTTTCGATTGCTGTTCGACAGCAACCCGGTGCCGATGATCGTCTGCTCGGTCAAAGACGAGCACGTGCTCGCCGTGAACGATGCCGCCGTCGCACATTACGGCTACTCCCGATCGCAGTTCGAGAAACTCTCGATCAACCAGTTGCAGGCCTATGAATCCCGCACGCCGTGGACGATGGACGAAACCGAAGACGAGCGCACCGCGAAGACCTGGAAGCACGTCAAGGCCGACGGCTCGCTGATCGACCTCGCGATCTATTCGCGACACCTGACCTATGGCGACCAACCGGCGGTGTTGCTGGCGCTGATGGACATCACGGAACGCAAGCAGGCCGAATTGCGGCTGGCGTTCATGGCGCAGCATGACGGCCTCACCGGCCTGCCGAACCGCAATCTGCTGCGTCAGCGGCTCGACGAAATGCTGTCGCAGACCCGACGCAACGGCGCGTCGATCGGCCTGCTCGTGCTCGGCATCGACAATTTCAAAGCGGTCAACGACAGCCTCGGCCACAGCATCGGCGATAAATTGTTGCGCGGCATCGGCCGCCGGTTGCGGTCGTCCCTGCGCGACGAGGATTCGATCGCGCGGCTGAATTCGGACGAATTCGCGATCGTGCAAAACGGCGTCGATCGACCGGAAGACGTCGTGTTGCTGGCGCGCCGGCTGCTGCATGCGATCGGGGAGCCGTTTTTATTCGAGGGCCATTCGATCGTCATCGGGGCCAGCATCGGCATCGCATTGGCGCCCTCGGACGGCGACGACGCCGAGAAGCTTTTGCGAAACGCCGACATGTCGCTGTCGCGCGCCAAAGCCGAGCAGCGCGGCACCTTCAGCTTTTTCGAATCCGGAATGGACGCCCGCGCGCAGGCGCGGCGCAAGATCGAGATCGACCTGCGCGCCGCGATCCAGAACGATGTGCTGCGGCCCTATTATCAGCCGCTGATCGATCTCGCGACCGGCCGCATCACGGGCTTCGAGGCGCTGGTGCGCTGGCCCGATCCCGAGCGCGGCATGATCTCGCCGGCCGACTTCATTCCGGTCGCCGAGGATACCGGCCTGATCAATCAACTCGGCGGGCTGATCCTGAAACGCGCTTGCAGCGACGCGGCGCAATGGCCTGACGACGTCCGCGTCGCGGTCAATCTGTCCCCGCTGCAATTCCGCGTCGGCAATCTGTTGTCGGTCGTGATGGATGCGCTGAAACAATCCGGTTTGCCGCCGCGCCGGCTCGAATTGGAAATCACCGAAACGCTGTTGCTCGACAAGAGCGACGAAGTGCTGGCAACGCTTCACGCGCTACGCGCACTCGGCGTCCGCATTTCGATGGA
>JANMAN010000347.1:0-5379 GCA_031359885.1 Tardiphaga sp.
AGTTGGGCCAACGCCAGCCTCGAGCAAACGCTCCGCGGCGCGACAGAACCTTACGACAGCAAAAAGGGCGGCCGGTTCACGATCGCCGGGCCTTCGGTTCGCATCGCGTCGGGCGCAGTGATCGCCTTGGCGATGACGCTCAACGAATTGTGCACCAACGCGACCAAGTTCGGCGCGCTGTCGGTGCCATCCGGTCATGTGCAGATCGTCTGGACCAACGACGAGGTCGCGCAGCGTCTGCGCCTGACCTGGACCGAAATCGGCGGACCGTCCGTGCAGGCTCCGAGCCGCCGCAGCTTCGGCACCCGCATGATGGGCTCGTTGGGACAGCAACTCGGCGGCACCGTCGAGCTGAAATATCCGACGTCGGGTTTTACCTACACGCTCGACGTCCCGATCGCATCGCTGGCGAAGTAACGCGCGACGTTCGCGTCACGCATCACCGACATCCACCCACACCACATCATCGATCACCCGCACCGGATAGCGCCTGAGATCGCGGCTCGACCATCCCGGTGAGATCCGGCCGTCGTTCAATCCGAACGACGCCTGATGGCGCGGGCAATGCAACCGTCCGTCAGCGACATGACCGAGACACAAATCGGCCTGCTCGTGCGGACACGCGCGCTCGCAAGCATGGATCGCGTCGCCTTCGCCCACCAAAATCAAATCGTGCGTGCCGACACGGATGGCCACGATCGGACGCTGTGCCAAGCGTTCCGCCGACCCGGCCGCGATCCACGACTCAGCCACCGAGATACGCGCGGCGGACGTGCTCGTTCTCGATCAGCTCCGCGCCCGCGCCGGACAACACGACGCGGCCCTGCTCCAGTAGATAAGCGTGGTCGCACATTTCCAGCGCCGCGAAGGCGTTCTGCTCGACCAGCAAGACGGTCGTGCCGGCGTCGCGGATGCCGCGAATGATGTCGAAGGTCTGATCGACGATATTCGGCGCGAGCCCCAACGACGGCTCGTCGAACAGAATGAGCCGCGGTCGCGACATCAACGCGCGGCCGATCGCCAGCATCTGCTGTTCGCCGCCCGACAACGTGCCGGCGACTTGTTTGCGGCGTTCCTTCAAGCGCGGAAACTCGCCGAAGATGCGCGCGAGGTCGATTGCGATCTCGGCGGTGTCCGAGCGCAGATAAGCGCCCATCTCCAGATTTTCTTCGACGCTCAATTGCGGAAACACCCGGCGCCCTTCCGGGCAATGCGCGATACCGCGCGCGAGAATCTTTTGCGGCGTCGCGGCCGTGATGTCTTCGCCGTCGAACGTGATGCGCCCGCTGCGCGCCGCGATGAGCCCGGAGATCGCGCGCAGCGTCGTGCTCTTGCCGGCCCCGTTGGTCCCGATCAACGCCACGAGCTGGCCGCGTCCGACCGAGACGCTGACGCCTTTCAGCGCGTCGATCTGGCCGTAACTGCAAACGATGTCGCTGATCTCAAGCATGACGCGCGCTCCGGCCGAGATAGGCTTCGATCACAGCGGGATTGTTGCGGATGTCGGCGGGCCTGCCTTCCGCGATGATACGTCCGTAGTTCAACACGACGATGCGATCCGACACCTCCATCACCATCGGCATATCGTGCTCGACCAAAAGGATCGTGACGCCGCTGTCTCGGATGGCGCGGATCAGCCGCACGAAGGCATGCGTTTCCGAGGCGTTCATGCCGGACACCGGCTCGTCGAGCAGCAGCATGGTCGGCTCCGCCGCCAGCGCTAACCCGACGCCGACGAGGCGCTGCTCGCCGTAGGACAGCGAGCCCGCGAGATCGTGCGCGCGCGACGCCAGCCCGATCCGGTCCACGATGGCGTCGGCCTGCGCATGCAGCGCGCGCTCCGAAGCGCGCGAGCGCGGCAGCCCCAGAATGGATTCGAACAAATTGGCTTTGCCACGCCGATGCAGCCCGATCAGAACGTTGTCGTAGACCGTGTCGTTCGGAAACACGCTGGTGCGTTGAAAGGTGCGGATTAGGCCGAGGTCGGCGATCTCGTGCGGTTTGCGGCCGCCGAGCGACGCGCCGCGATAGCGCACCTCGCCCTTGGTCGGATCGAGAAAGCCCGTGACGACGTTGAACGCCGTGGTCTTGCCCGCGCCGTTCGGCCCGATCAGACTGACGATCTCACCTTCGCCGACGCTGAAGTTCAGGTCGGATAGCGCGACGAGCCCGCCGAACTGCACGCCGACATGCGCGATCTCCAAGACGGACGCTAGCGCCATCACGCAGTCTCCTTGACGACGCGTGCGGCCGGCCGCGCGCGAGGCGGGCGCAACATCAAGCGCGCGGCGAGCGAGGGCACGATGCCGCGCGGCATCACGAACAGGATCACGATCAGCACCACGCCGTAAGCGATCCATTGCGCCTCCGGAGCCATGATCGGCCGCAGAAACACCGGCAGCAGGCCGAAGATCAAGCCGCCGACCACGGGGCCCGCGCGCGAGCCCTTGCCGCCGCTGATGACCATGATGACCATCGTGACTGTGTTGATGAAGGCGAATACGTCGGGATCGATGATGCGGATGTAATGCGCGTAAAGGCTGCCCGCTGCGCCCGCCATGCCGGCCGAGACGATGGCCGCGAGCGTCAACGTGCGCGTGACGTTGATGCCGACCGAAACCGCGAGCGTCTCGTTCTCCTTCAGCGCGCGCATCGCGCGCCCGACCGGCGATTGCACGATCCGTGCGATCAGCACATAGGCCAGCACGCCCACGACCAGCACCATGTAATAGCTTTGCAGCTTGGTACGCAGCGTAAGGTCGCCGAGGCCGGGCAGACCGATCGTGATCGGCGGAATGCCGGTCAGCGCCAACGGACCTTGCGTGAGCTCGACCCAATTCAGCGCGACCAGCCGCACGACCTCCGCAAACGATATCGTGACGATGACGAAGTACGCGCCACGCACGCGGAACGACAATTTGCCGACAAGGTAGCCGCAAAAGCCCGAGACCACGATCGCAAGCACGAATCCTACGATGGGCGGCCACGGCTCGTGCACGATGCGCAAGCCACCGGGCAACCCGACATCGAATCCCAACGCCGTCAGCGCACTGACGTAAGCGCCGATGCCGAAGAATGCGACGTGGCCGAGGCTGAGTTGCCCGGTAAAGCCGAGCAGCAGATTGAGGCTCATCGCGGCGATGATGAAGATGCCGGTCGTGATCAGCGCGTTCAACAAATACGGATCGCGCAGCCATAGAGGCACAGAGGCCAGCGCGAGCGTCGTCAGCGCAGCGAGGAGCCAATTCATCCGACGCGCTCCGTCCGCGAGAACAGCCCGGTCGGCTTGTAGACCAGCACGGCGATGATGATAAGGAAGCCCATGGCGTCGCGATAGCCCGACGAGACGTAGCCCGCGCCGAGTTCTTCAGCGAGCGCTAAAATGAATCCGCCGATCACCGCGCCGCTGACATTTCCGAGACCGCCGAGGATGACGATGGCGAAAGCCTTGACCGCGGCGAGGTCGCCCATCTGCGGGAAGATCACGTAGACAGGCCCGAGCAACGCGCCGGCCGCTGCCGCGAGCGACGATCCGATCGCGAAGGTAGAGGTGTAGATGAGGTTGACATTGACGCCCATCAGCGATGCGGTGTCGCTGTCCTGAAACGTCGCGCGCATCGCCTTGCCGAGCTTGGTGCGGTTGATCAGGGCGTAGGTGACGACGATCAAGAAGGCTGCTGCCGCTAGCACGAACAGACGTAGCCAGGACACCGATACCGGGCCTATTTCGAGCGGCGCATCGGGAAAGGGACTCGCAACGGATTTCGCGACGCCACCCCAAATCCATAGCGCGCCGGATTGCATCGCGATCCACGCGCCGATCATGACCAGCATCGTGGTGTCGATGTCCGAGCCGCGCAGCGGCCGCAGCAAGGTGAGTTCGATCGCGGCGCCGAGCAGCCAGCCGAGCATCACCGCGAGCGGCAACGCGACGAAGAAGTTCACGCCGAGTTCGTTGACGATCAAGAACATCATATACGCGCCGAACGTATAGAGAATGCCGTGAGTGAAATTTACGACGTTCATGATGCCGAAGATCAACGTCAAACCAATTCCCAGCAGCGCATAGGTGCCGCCGAGGATCATCGTGTTGACGAGATGTTGCAGGAATTGGTTCAATTAATTTCGCTTTCGTTCGCGGTCGTCATTGCGAGCCGATGACAGATCGGCGGCTTTGCCGATCAGTCATCAAGCGAAGCAATCCAGCTCTTAAAAATCTGGATTGCTTCGTCGCCGTCGTCCGTCGAAGACGACGAACGGCGCTCCTCGCAATGACGGAACTGGCCGTCCGCACCCCCCCTCACAACACCGGCAGGTCGACTTTCCCGTCCTTGATCTCGATCATGTAGACGTTCGGCTTGCTCTGGCCGCTTTCCTTGCCGGCCGGACCCGACTTCTGGAACACGATGTCGCCGTTAAGCCCCTTGATCTGGATGTCCCACATCGCGGCCTTGATCGCGGCGGGCTCGGCCTTGCCGGCTTTCTCGATCGCGGCGGCGACGGTGCGAATGCCGTCATAGCCACGGAAACTCTCGGTTACGCCGGCGAATTTGAAGCCACGGTTTTTCCATTCGGCGATGAAGTATTTCGTGGCTTCCGGGTTCGGCGTCTTGTCGGGAAACCACGGCAGGAACGTCGTCAGATGCATCGTGCCGTTGGCGGCCGCGCCGGCCTGTTCGATGATCTGGTCGGGATTCTGCGAGCCGCCGGTGGTGATGATGCGCTTCTTCAGACCGAGTGCCGCCGCCTGCTTGAAGATTAGCGTCAATTGATCCACCGCCGTGGTGATGATGATCGTATCGGCATCGGAGGATTTCAGCTTAGAGAGCTGCGCGCTCATATCCTGCGCCGACTGGTCCATCATCTCGGCCATGCCGATGGTGACGCCCTTCTCCTTCAGCATCTTGCCGAAATCCTCGACCGTGCCGCGACCCCAATCATTGTTGATGGCGAGGAAGTCCACTTTCTTCATGCCGATTTTCTCGACCATCGGCGCGAAGGCGACGGCTTCGACCGAAGACGGCGGCGAAATGCGGAAGATGTAGGGGTTGCCAGACGTCGTGATCTTGCCGGACGACGAGGTCTCGACCACCATCGCGGTTTCGTAGTCCATCAGCTTCGGCATCACCGCGAGCGTGAGGCTCGATCCCCACGCGCCCATCATGACCGGCGTCTTGTCGCTGGTGATCAGCTTCTCCGCGACGGCTGCGGCTTCGGTCGGGTTCGATTTGTTGTCCTCGATGACGAGTTCGATCTTCTTGCCGAGGATGCCGCCTTTTGCGTTGATCTCGTCCGCGGCGAACTTCGCGCCGTTGACGACGTAGGTGCCGGACGCGGCGAATGCGCCGGTCAGCGGCTCGTTGACGCCGATCTTGATGG
>JANMAN010000386.1:0-6906 GCA_031359885.1 Tardiphaga sp.
GTCACGCGCGCAGACCCGGGACCGTACCAATGACTGATTGTAAGAAGATTCGCGTTGAAACGGTCCCGGCTCTGCGATGCATCGCTTCGCGCTGCATCTTGTCCGGGACAAGAGCCCTAACAGGAGCCACCGATGAACATCATGAACGTGGACTACTCGACCAAGATCCCGAACAACGTGAATCTCACCGAAGACCGTCAGGTGCTCAAGGCGCTCGAAGGCTGGCACCCCGGCTATCTGTCTTGGTGGAACGACATGGGGCCGGAAGGCTTTCAGGATTCGCTGGTCTATCTGCGCACCGCTGTTAGCGTGGACCCGAAGGGCTGGGCGAAGTTCGATTACGTCCGCATGCCGGAGTATCGTTGGGGCGTGTTGCTCGCGCCGCAGGATACCGAGCGCAAGGTGAATTTCGGTCAGCACATGGGCGAACCTGCCTGGCAGGAAGTGCCCGGCGAATATCGCGCGATGCTGCGTCGCCTCGTCGTCATCCAGGGTGACACGGAGCCCGCGTCGGTCGAACAGCAGCGCCATCTCGGCAAGACTGCGCCGTCGCTGTATGATTTGCGCAATCTGTTTCAGGTCAACGTCGAGGAAGGCCGTCACCTGTGGGCGATGGTCTATCTGTTGCAGAAATATTTCGGCCGCGACGGCCGCGAAGAAGCCGACGATCTGCTGCGCCGACGTTCTGGCGACGAGGATGCGCCGCGCATGCTCGGTGCGTTCAACGAGGCGACGCCGGATTGGCTGTCGTTCTTCATGTTTACCTTCTTCACGGATCGCGACGGCAAGATGCAATTGGAGTCGCTGGCGCAATCCGGCTTCGATCCGCTGTCGCGCACCTGTCGCTTCATGCTGACGGAAGAAGCCCATCACATGTTCGTCGGTGAGACGGGTGTCGGCCGCGTGCTTCAGCGCACCTGCGAGGCGATGAAAGAAGCCGGCATCGACGATCCGAATGCGGTCGAAAAAATTCGTGCGCTCGGCGTCATCGATCTGCCGACCATGCAGAAGAAGATCAATCTGCACTACTCGCTGTCGCTCGATCTGTTCGGATCGGAGGTTTCGACCAACGCCGCGAATTTCTACAATTCGGGGCTCAAGGGTCGCTTCCAGGAGATGAAGATCGACGACGACCATCGCCTGACCAACGACATCTATCAGGTGCTCAAGCTGGTCGACGGCGAGATCAAGCTGGTGGACGAGCCGGCCTTGACCGCGCTCAACATGCGGCTGCGCGACGACTACACGCAGGATTGCGCCAAGGGCGTCGAGCGCTGGAACAAGATTATCGAAAAAGCCGGCGTCAATTTTCGCTTCGAGCTGCCGCACACCGCGTTCCATCGCCAGATTGGCGAATTCAAGAACGTCAACGCGACGCCGAAGGGCATCATCCTCGGCGATGCCGATTGGTCGAAAGCCAAGAGCGACTATCTGCCGTCGGTCGCGGATGGCGACTTCATCTCGTCGTTGATGACCCCGGTGAGCGAGCCTGGCAAATACGCCAACTGGATCGCCGCGCCGAAAGTGGGGATCGACAACAAGCCGGGCGATTTCGAGTATGTGAAGATTGCGGCTTAGATGAATGCCGTCATCCTGAGGTGCGAGCGATGGACGACGTCTTCGTCGTCCGGTCGTGCTCGCTGACCGAGCCATCCATAGTTGTCTTCAAGAAACTTTTTTTTGCGAAGAGGATGGATTACCGGGTCATCGGGCGCGAAGATCCGCCCTCGCCCGGTGATGACGAATTATTTTGTGTCGGAAGTTCCCCATGAACGCACACGTCGCCCCGCTCAAACAACATCTCATCGATCCCGAGATCTGCATCCGTTGCAACACCTGCGAGGAGAGCTGTCCGATCGATGCGGTGACGCATGACGACAACAATTACGTCGTCGATTCGTCGATCTGTAATTACTGCATGGACTGCATTTCGCCGTGCCCGACCGGCGCGATCGACAATTGGCGCGTGGTGAACGCACCCTATTCGCTCGACGAGCAATATTCGTGGAGCGATCTGCCGGCGCAGGAAGAGATCGTCGCCAGCGAATCCGGCGGCGCGATCGAAGCGCTGGAAGACGAGATCGGTGCGCTGCTCGAAGAAGCCCGCAAAGGCCTCGGCGGCAAGCCGGTCGCGCCGCATTCGTCGAGCAAGCCGACGGTCAACCTTTACAATCGCGGCAAGCCCGCGAAAGCCGTCATCACGGGCAATTTCCGGCTGACGCATGCGGACGCCGACAGCGACGTGCGCCACATCATTTTGGATTTCGGCGACCAGCCGTTTCCGGTGCTGGAAGGCCAGAGCATCGGCATCGTCGCGCCCGGCGTCGATGCGGACGGCAAGCCGCACGCTGTGCGTTTGTATTCGATCGCGTCGTCGCGCGACGGCGAAAAGCCGAACACGAACAATCTGTCGCTCACGGTGAAGCGCGAAGCGAACGGCGTCTGCTCGAATTATCTGTGCGACTTGCCGCGGGGCGCAACGCTCGATGTCACAGGCCCGTTCGGCGCGACGTTCCTGTTGCCGAACGATCCGACGGCGAACGTCGTGATGATTTGCACCGGCACGGGCTCCGCGCCGTTTCGCGGCTTCACCGAGCGGCGTCGTCGCGCGATGCCGGATGCGCCGGGCAGATTGCTTTTATTCTTCGGCGCGCGGCGGCCGGAGGAGTTGCCGTATTTCGGGCCGTTGCAGAAAGTGCCGGATAAACTGCTCGGCAAGCATTTCTGTTATTCGCGCGTGGAGGGCCAACCGCGGGTCTATGTGCAGGATCGCATTCGATCGGAAGCGGCTGCGATGGCCGCGCTGCTCTCGGCACCGTCGACGCATGTCTATATCTGTGGCCTCAAGGGCATGGAAAGCGGCGTGGACGAAGCGTTCGCCGATGTCTGTCGCGGCGCGTCGCTCGACTGGGCGACGCTGAAGCCCGCGATGCGAGATAGCGGGCGGTACCACGTCGAGACGTATTGAGCGGGTCAACGCGGCACTCCCGTCACCCCCGCGAAAGCGGGGGCCCAGTATTCCGCGACGCTCGTGATTTTCATACCCGCCTGCGGTTACTGGTTCCCCGCCTTCGCGGGGATGACGGCGGTGCTTGTGATGACGGCAGTGCGCCGAAGTAGCTAGCTACTCCCCAGAAACGGGCAGGCTGAGATTGGCGTAGACGATGCCGCCGTCGACCGCGATGGCGTTGCCGACCACGTAGTCGCCTGCGCGCGACGCCAGATAGATCGCGATCCCGGCCATATCTTCCGGCGTGCCGATCCGCTTCGACGGAATCTTTTTGGCGATCGCGTCGCCATGATCGCGTGCCGCCGTGTTCATGTCGGACTCGAACGCGCCCGGGCAGATCGCCGTGACGTTGATGTTGTCCTGGATGAGTTTCGCCGCCATGCGCCGCGTCAGATGGATCACCGCCGCCTTGCTGGCCTGGTAGGAATAGGTCTCCATCGGATTGACGGAGAGGCCGTCGATCGACGCGATGTTGATGACCTTCGCGGGCGTCTGCGATGTGCCCGATGCGCGCAGCGGTTTCGCCAGCGCTTGCGTCAGAAAGAACAGCGACTTGACGTTGAGGTTCATCACCTTGTCCCAGCCGGCCTCGGGAAATTCGTCGAAGGTCGAACCCCAGGCCGCGCCGGCGTTGTTGACGAGGATGTCGAGCTTCGGCTCGCGCTTCATGAATTCGTCGGCGAGCAGCTTGCAGCCGGCGACGGTGGACATGTCGATCGGCAGCGCGATGCATTCGCCGTCGTAAAGCGCGGTGAGTTCTTGCGCGGTCGCCTCGCAGGGGCCGGCTTTGCGCGCGGTGATGTAGACCTTCGCCGCACCCTGCGCGAGGAAGCCCGACGCGATCATCTTGCCGATGCCGCGCGAGCCGCCGGTGACGAGCGCGATGCGGCCGTGCAGCGAAAACAGATCCTTGAACATGATGCCTCCGTGATTTTGGTTGGCGGATGGTGTGATGCGCAGCGTAGGGCAAGTCAAGAACGGGTCATCCGGGGGCGTGACGCGCGAGAGTCGTAGGGTGGGTTAAGCCTCGATTGCGCATTTGCGCGATCGATGGCGAACCCACCGCAATGTCCGATGGCGGGTTACGTCGCCGCATCGCGCTGGCGCGCGAAACGGCGTCTAACCCACCCTACGACGGAGCCGTTGCCCTACGCCGCGTCGACGCGGCGGAAGCCGTTATACATCGCCGTCGCGGCACCCGAGGTCAGCACCGGCAAAAAGCGCGTGTCCTGGTAATTGCCGTTGAGCGATAATCGCGGCAGCGCCGTCATGTGCGCGGCATTCTCCGCGAAGATCATGCCCGGCCGCGTGGTCACGGCGGTCTTGAAACCGAGCGTCCGCGCCAGCGCGAATTCCCGCGCCCCGGCGGCGGCCTTGTCGCCATAGGGATAGGCCAGGTGCAGCGCGGGCTTTTGCAAGGCGTGTTCGATGCGTTCGCGCGACAGACGCATTTCGTCGGAGGCTGCTAAGTCGGTCTGCTTGGCCAGATTGCAATGGCTGATCGTGTGCGCGCCGATCGTCACCAGCGGATCGGCCGCAAAGCCGCGCAGTTCGTCCCAATCCATGCACAGCTCGCGGCTGATCGCGTCGTCGTCGATGCCGTGTCGCGCGCACAGCGCGGCCACCTCGCGACGCACATTGGCATCGGGCATGCCGCGCAGCCAGTCGTGGAGCCGGTCGAACGCCGCCTGCTTGGCCTCAAGCGTCGCGCATTCGAGCCGCGTCGTCGTCCCCGACATCGCGACCTCGATCGTATTTGCTTTTGCGATGATCCGCTCCAGCGTCACCCACCACAGCCGGCCGCGACCGTCGGCGAAATCGCTCGCGACATAGACCGTGACCGGCGCCGCGAAGGCGCGCAGCACCGGCAGCGCGTGGTCACGGTTGTCGCGGTAGCCGTCGTCGCAGGTGATTGCGGCGAAGCGCCGCGTGGTGTCGCCCGACGCCAGCCGCGCCGCCATCTCGTCCATGCCGACCAGATCGACGCCTTCGCTGCGCAAATGCTGCAGCGTCGCACGCAAAAACTCCGGCGTGATTTCGAGGTGATGGTTCGGTTGGAACGCGTCGGCGCGGCGCGGGCGCACATGATGCAACATGATGATGGTGCCGATGCCGGCCAGCATCGGCCGTAGCAGATGATGCGCGCCGGTCAAGGACATGGCACCGAGCCCGGCGCGGATGATCGTATGGCGAAGATGCTTCATGGCGATCCGTCTGCGCAATCGGGCCGATCGAGCAAGGCAAGGTAGCGACAGAGGCTGAACAAAGCCTTATGCAGACGCCAGCCGTTCGACGGCGGATTTTGCCGTTTGACAGTCCAGCAAGGGTTTGTTTTCACTCTGCTTCGGACACCCAAGGATGACGAATGCACGGACTATACAGGTGGAGCGGCAAATGGTGGCCCGGCCTGCTCCCGCTCGCGATCCTGTTTCTGATCGCGGCTTGGCGTAACACCGGTCCGTTGGAGGCCGAACTCGCCGGCAATGCCGGCGCGGCGCTCAAAGGAACCGTGCTGTCCAAAACGAATATCGTTCTGGTCGGACGCGACGTCACATTGACGGCCGACGCCTTTTCGGAAGACGGCCGGACCAGTGCGGTGTCGCAAGTCGAGGCCGCGCCCGGCGTGCGCCTCGTCAACGACCAAACCCGCCTCGTGCCGGAAGCGAAACCTTTCGTCTGGAACGCGGAGCGCGATGTGGTGCGCGTCACGCTGTCGGGCAATGCGCCGCTGCCGGCGAGCAAGCAGCGCCTGCTCGATACCGCCCGCGCGACGATCAGCGGGACCGAGGTCGCCGACCGCATGGGGCTCGCGCGCGGCGCGCCCGCCCGGTTCGATACGGCGGCTTTGCTGCTGATCGATCAGGTCGCCAAACTGAAGGACGGCAAGATCACGATCTCCGATCAGACCGTCACGCTCGGCGGCATGGCGCGCGATCTCGGCGGCCGCGAGGCGATCGCGGCGGCGCTGAAGAACCTGCCGGAGGGGTACACGGTCGCGACCAATGCGGTGATGGCGCCGCCTTACGTGTTTCAGGCCAACAAAGACCCTGTCGCGGTGACGCTGACCCTGTCGGGCTACGTGCCGGACAATGCCGTCCACGCCGCATTGGTCGGCAAAGCCGGCCGCACCTTCGTTAATGAGAAGGTGATCGACAACCTCAAGGCCAGCATCGGCGCACCCAGCGGATTCGCGGCCGCGGTCGGGCCCGCACTCGGCGCATTGTCGCGGCTTTCGACCGGAACGCTGATCGTGTCCGACCGCGAGGTCAAACTGTCCGGCGATGCGCTGTACGAGGCCTCGGCTGCGCAAATCCGCGAGACGCTGGGCAAGTCGTTGCCGCAGGGCTGGCAGGCCAAGGCGGAGTTGTCGGTGCGACCGCCGGCGTCGCCGGTCGATTCGACCGTCTGCCAGCAATTGTTCAAGGATCTGCTCGGCAAGGCGCGGATCCGTTTCGAGCCGGGCAAAGCCAATATCGATCCGGATTCGACGGGACTTCTGGATCGGCTGATCCAGACCGCGCAGCGCTGCTCCGGCACCAATATCGAGATCATCGGCCATACCGATGCCGCCGGCGCGGACGAGTTCAATCAGGCGCTGTCGGAGCAGCGGGCCGAGGCGGTGATGGATTATCTGGTGAAGGCAGGGTTGCCGGCGCAGCGTTTCTCGACCACGGGCTTCGGCAGTTCGCAGCCGGTCGCCAGCAACGACAACGACGACGGCAAGGCGCAGAACCGCCGCATCGAATTTCTGGTGAGATGACGCATGGCCATTCTCGTGACCCTCAATTGGGGCTTCCTGCTCGCGGCCGGCGTGCTCGGCTTCTGCATGGGCTGGATCGCCGTCGTCACCCATGCGCGGCCGGTGTCGCGCAATTTGATGCGCGTATTATCCGGCT
>JANMAN010000397.1:0-19057 GCA_031359885.1 Tardiphaga sp.
GCCGTCATAGAGGCCCTTGACGCGGTCGCGCTCGGTTTCGGCGGAGGCGAGGCCCGCACGCATCTGCGACAGTTGGTTATTGAGGCCGAGCGCGCCGATCTTTTCCAGCGACAGCAGATCGTTCAACTGCGCAAGTTTGGCGTTCAGCGCTTCGAGCGCCTTGTCCTTGCCGGTGACCTCCTGCGACAGGAAGAACTGCACGACAAGAAACACCGAAAGCAGGAACACGATCGCCAGCACCAACGTCGACAGCGCGTCGACGAAGCCGGGCCAGTAGTTGAATTCCGACGAATTGCGTCGTCCGCGGGCGAGGGCCATTGCGTTCTCCTACGTCATTCCGGGGCGCTTCGCATTGGCGACGCTTTCGTCGCCGGTGCGAAGCGAGCCCGGAATCCATAACCCCCGCAGGGAGTATGGATTCCGGGCCTGAACCACACGTCGGCTACGCCGCCGAGTGGTTCATCCCGGAATGACGACCTTTGGGTTGCGTCGTTACGCTCAACTCAATTCTTCTCAGGCTGCCGTGAGATTCGCTCCAGCAGCTTCTTGATCTCGCGGTTCTGTTCGCCCTGGCCGTCCGCCCATTCCCGGATCATCTCCTGCTCGCCGCGCATATGCGACACGAGGCTCTGGATCGCGTCGGCGAGGTTGGCCATCGCCGCCGTCGTCGAGCGGTTGGAACCGCCGTCTTCCAGCGCGCGGCGCAGCCGGTCCATCGCATCGGGCAAATCGCCGGACAGCGTCGCCGAAGCGGTGTCGCCGGAATATTCCTTCACGGTCGTCGCCAGCCAGTCTTCCAAATCCGTATAGAAACGATTCTGCGCCTGACTCGATTGTAGATCGAGGAACCCCAAAATCAGCGAGCCCGCGAGGCCGAACAGCGACGACGAGAACGAGATGCCCATGCCGGCGAGCGGTGCCGCAAGGCCATCCTTGAGCGTGTCGAACAATGCGCCGGAATCGCCGCCGACCTTGAGGCCGTCGATCACCTTGCCGACCGAGCCGACGGTTTCGATCAGGCCCCAGAATGTTCCGAGCAGGCCGAGGAACACGAGCAGGCCCGTCATGTAACGCGAGATGTCGCGCGCCTCGTCCAGCCGCGTGCCGATCGAATCGAGCAGATGCCGCATGGTCTGCTGCGAGATCGACATCCGGCCGCTGCGTTCGCCGCCGCCGAGGATCGCGGCCATCGGGGCCAGCAACACGGGTCGCTTCTCGATCGCCAAACCGGGATCGGCGATGCGGAAATTATTGACCCAGGAGATTTCCGGGTAGAGCCGAATCACCTGCCGGAACGCGAGGATGATGCCGATCAGCAGAACCGCGCCGATCAGCGCGTTGAGACCCGGATTGGCGAAGAACGCCAGCACGATCTGCTTGTACAGAACGACGGCGATCAGCGCGCAGAGCACGAGGAACACCAGCATCCGCACCAGAAAGATGCGCGGCGGTGCCAGCTTCGTCAGGTCGATCTCCATTTCGGAGCGGGGGGCAATGCTAGGCGGCATGGGTCCGATCGTCTGACGTAATGAATCCTCAGATCAATATGGCACAGCATTGCGAGGAAAAAAGCACCGCGTTACGACGCGACGTGGAACTGGTGCTTGAAACCGGGCTTGGTTTGGCGCGTAATTCAAAAAATCGAACATGCTTGGGCAGTTAGCGGAGATCGAATGGTCTGGACTTATCTTGCGGCATTGGCAGCGATCGCGGTGTCGCTGTCGATTTTGATGGCGGGCGCGTGGGTGGTGCAGCAGCGCACCGGAAATTCCGGTTGGGTCGATACGATCTGGACGCTGTCGCTTGGAATCGTCGGCGCGGGTTCGGCCCTGTGGCCGATCGGCGGCGTGGCGCCGAATGCGCGGCAATGGCTTGTCGCCGCATTGGTCGCGATCTGGTCGCTGCGGCTGGCGTCGCATATCGCCGTTCGGACCGCGAAGATCGACGACGATCCGCGCTATGCGGCGATCGCCAAGGAATGGGGCATCGATTCCGCAAAGAAGATGTTCCTGTTTTTGCAAAATCAGGCGTTCGGTTCGATCCCGCTGGTGTTCGCGATCTTCGTCGCGTCGCGTTTTCCCGGCGATGCGCTTCGCGTGCAGGATTATCTCGGCGCGGTCATTCTGTTCGTCGGCATCGCCGGCGAGGCGCTGTCGGATGCGCAATTGAAAAACTTCCGCAGCAATCCGAACAACAAAGGCAAGGTCAACGAGGATGGTTTGTGGGGCTGGTCGCGGCACCCGAACTACTTCTTCGAGTGGTTCGGCTGGCTCGCTTACCCGGTGATCGCGATTTCTTTGTTCGATCCGTTGTTCTATCCATGGGGCTGGGCGACGCTGTTGGCACCGATCTTCATGTATTGGATCCTGCGGCATCTGACCGGCGTGCCGCCGCTGGAAGACCAGATGATCAAATCGCGCGGCGATCGCTACCGCGACTATCAACGGCGCGTCAGCGTGTTTTTCCCGCTGCCCCCGAAGGATAGCGCCAAAGCACCGGCGTCATGAGCACGATCTCGCGCATCATCGATACGGCGGAGCGTGTGCCGTTGCCGGACGCGGTGATCCGCGCCGGCATTCAGCGGCTTTGCGCGCGGACCGCGACCAAGCTCGCCAACGCCGACACGAAAACCGACGGCGCGTTCGCGCGTCAGATGGCCGAGCGCGCCATCGCCGAGCATACGGATGCCGCCAACACCCAACATTACGAAGTGCCGGCGGCCTTCTTCGCGCTGGTGCTGGGGCCGAACCGCAAATACTCGTCGTGCTTCTATAAAGAGCCGGAATCGACCTTGCAGGAGGCCGAGGAAGAGGCGCTGCGGCAGACCGTCGAACATGCGGATTTGGCCGACGGCCAGCGCATTCTCGAATTGGGTTGTGGCTGGGGATCGTTGTCGTTGTGGATGGCGCGCCAGTTCCCCAATGCGAAGATCGTCGGCGTCTCGAATTCGCAGTCGCAGCGCGAATATATCGAAAGCGAAGCGAGGGCCCGCGGCCTGACCAATGTCGCGATCATGACGCAGGACATGAACGTGTTCGAGCCGGGCGCGCAGTTCGACCGCATCGTCTCGGTCGAGATGTTCGAGCACATGATGAATTGGCGCGAGCTGATGACGCGGGTGCGCTCGTGGCTCGCGCCGAACGGCCGCTTCTTCATGCACATCTTCACGCATCGCGCCGGCACCTATCTGTTCGATCGCGCCGACAAGGAAGATTGGATCGCCCAGCACTTTTTCACCGGCGGCGTGATGCCGAGCCATCATTTGATCCGGCAATATGACGACCTGTTCGCGGTCGAGAAGGAGTGGCGCTGGAGCGGCGTCCATTATCAGCGCACGGCGCTCGACTGGCTGGCGCGTTTCGACGCGCACCGCGCCGAAATCGCCCGTATCCTCAAACCGGTTTATGGCCGCGACACATCGCTATGGATGCGGCGCTGGCGCTGGTTTTTCCTCGCGACGGCGGGCCTGTTCGGCCACGCCGATGGCAGCGAATGGGGCGTCAGCCATTATCGGATGTCCGCCACGCCTGCTGGAACGGTCGCCAGCATTGCCGATCACCCCGGTGTCACGATCGCGTGAATCGGCGGAACTGCCAGTTATTTCAAGGCCGTAGGTCTGTGTGGCATTGGGCCGCCCGCGAAATATATTGCGTTGCATCAATCATCCTTTAGGTTGCGTTCATAAAACTTTGCCCAGTTTACGGGCCGAGCCGCATTGGCATGCACGTCGCGCCGTGCGTGATGCGACAGACAGGGATTTCAGACTGCGATGGCCATTTCCGATGCTCGTTTCGCTGGCGCCGCCGTTCTCTTGGCCGTGCTGACGCCGCTTCTGGCCGGATGCAACGAACAGAGCGCGGCCGCGCCGCAGCCGCCGCAAGCGCCGGAAGTCAGCGTCGTATCGGTGATGCCGATGCCGCGCCCCGTGGTTCGCGAGTTGCCCGGCCGGATCGCGCCGACGCGGGTCGCCGACGTCCGTCCGCGCGTCTCCGGAATCATCGTCGCGCGCACATTCAACCAAGGCAGCGAAGTGAAGGCCGGCGACGTGCTGTACCGGATCGATGCGAAGCCGTTCGAGGTCGAGTTGCAGTCGCAAGAGGCGGCGCTGGCCAAAGCCGTCGCGGCGTTCGATCAGGCGTCGTTGCAGTCCAAACGCGTCTCGCTGCTGACCAGCCAGCGCGCGACATCGGAAGCCGAAAACGAAAAAGCCACCGGCGCGCTGCGCCAGGCCGAGGCCGAGGTCGCCGCGCGCAAGGCCGATGTCGCGCGCGCCAGGCTCAATCTCGAATACGCCACCATCCGCGCGCCGATCGACGGCGTCGTCGGCGCGGCCCTCGTCAGCGAAGGCGCGCTCGTGGTGCAAAACGACACGACCAACCTCGCGACGATTCAGCAGCTCGATCCGATCTATGCGGATTTCACGCAGTCGGTGACCGAGATGAACAATCTGCGACGCTCGCTTGCCAGCGGCGAGTTCGATGCGATCGCGCCCGAAGAAACCAAAGTGAAGCTGATCCTCGGTGACGGCACGCATTATCCGCTGCCGGGCAAGCTGCTGTTCTCCGAAGCCAAGGTCGATACCTATACCGGGCAGGTCACGCTGCGCGGCCAGTTTCCGAATCCGAGCCGCGAATTGCTGCCGGGCATGTATGTGCGGATTTCGATCGAGCAGGGGCTCGACACGGATTCGATCGCCGTTCCGCAGCAAGCGGTGCAGCGCAACGGCGGCGGCGGCAGCGAGGTCTTTGTGGTCAAGGACGACAATCTCGTCGCGACCCAGGCGATCCGCACCGGCGCGGTGCAGGACGGCCAATGGCTCGTCACGGAAGGTCTGAAAGCCGGCGACCGCGTGGTCGTCGAGGGCTTCCAGAAGTTCGTTGCGGGCGACAAGGTCGATCCGAAGCCCATCGTCGAGGCCAAGCCGGATGCGGATCGCAAGACGACGCAACTCGGGCGCTGAGTTGAGCTGATGCCCGCATTTTTTATCGACCGACCGATTTTCGCATGGGTCGTGGCGCTGTTCATCTCTCTGATCGGCATCATCTGCGTGCCGCTGCTGGCCATCGCGCAATATCCGATCATCGCGCCGCCATCGATTTCGATCAGCACCAGCTATCCGGGTGCGTCGCCTGAGAATCTCTACAACAGCGTCACCCGGCTGATCGAAGAAGAGCTCAACGGCGCGAACGGCATTTTGAATTTCGAATCGACCAGCGACTCGCTCGGGTCGGTCGAGATCATCGCCAACTTCCAGCCCGGCACCGATTCCAGCCTGGCTTCGGTCGAGGTGCAGAACCGCATCAAACGCGTCGAGGCGCGGCTGCCGCGCTCGGTGATCCAGCAGGGCATCCTGATCGAGGAAGCCTCGTCGGCGGTGTTGCAGATCATCACGCTGAATTCGACGGATGGCAGTCTCGACGAGGTCGGCCTCGGCGACTTCATGATCCGCAACGTGCTCGGCGAAATCCGCCGGATTCCCGGCGTCGGTCGCGCCTCGCTATATTCGACCGAACGGTCGCTGCGGGTCTGGATCGATCCGGCGAAACTGGTCGGTTACAATCTCACCGCCGACGACGTGACCAAGGCGATCACGGCGCAGAACGCGCAGGTCTCGTCCGGCAGCATCGGCGCGGAGCCGAGCACGCCGACCCAGAAAGTCTCCGCGCTGGTGCTGGTCAAGGGCCAGCTCGCGACGCCGGAAGAATTCGGCGGCATCGTGCTGCGCGCCAACTCCGACGGATCGACGGTCCGTATCCGCGACGTCGCGCGCGTCGAGGTCGGCGGCTTGAGTTATCAGTTCACGACGCGGCTGAACGGCAAGCCCACGGCGGGCCTATCGGTGCTGATGTCGCCGACCGGCAATGCGTTGGCGACCGCCAGCGCGGTCGAAGCCAAGATGAAGGAGCTGTCGCGCTTCTTCCCGGCGAATATCACCTATCAAATCCCCTACAACATCACGCCGGTCGTCGAAGCCTCGATTCAAAAAGTCATCTTCACGCTGCTCGAAGCCGTCGTGCTCGTTTTCATCGTGATGTTCCTGTTCCTGCAGAACATCCGCTACACGTTCATCCCGACCATCGTCGTGCCGGTCGCGCTGCTCGGGACGTGCGCGATCCTGCTGATGTCGGGCTATTCGATCAACATGCTGACGATGTTCGGCATGGTTCTGGCGATCGGGATCGTGGTCGATGACGCCATCGTCGTCGTCGAGAACGTCGAGCGCATCATGGCGGAAGAAGGCCTGTCGCCGAGAGAGGCCACACGCAAGGCGATGACGCAGATCACCGGCGCGATCGTCGGCATCACGCTCGTTCTGATGGCCGTATTCGTGCCGATGGCGTTCTTTCCGGGGTCGGTCGGCATCATCTACCGACAGTTTTCCGTGACTATGGTCGTCGCGATCGGGTTCTCCGCCATCATGGCGCTGTCGCTGACGCCCGCTCTGTGCGCGACGATGCTGAAGCCCGTCGAGAAAGGACACGCGCACGCGAAAACCGGCGCGTTCGGCTGGTTCAACCGCAAGCTCGAAAACATCACGACCCGATACACCGGAATCGTCGGCTACTCGCTCAAACGGACCGGTCGGCTGATGCTGATCTATGGCGTGATGCTGCTCGGCCTCGGCTGGGCGTTCGTGCGGATGCCCGCCGGATTCCTTCCGGTCGACGATCAGGGCTTCATCACGGTCGATGTACAGACGCCGTCGGATTCGTCCTATGCAAGAACGCTTGCGGCGATCGAGACCGTCGAAAAATATCTGCAGCAGCGCGAAGGCATCGGCAACATCACGTTCCTGACCGGGTTCAGCTTTCTCGGGCAGGGCATGAACACCGCTCAGGCGTTCGTGACGCTCAAACATTGGTCGGACCGCGATGCCAAGGATTCGGCCGCCGCTATCGTCGCCGACATCAATCGCGATCTCGCCGGATTGCGCGACGCGAAGATCACCGCGTTGCAGCCGCCGCCGATCGACAACCTTGGCAACTCGTCGGGCTTCTCGTTCCGTCTGCAAGACCGCGCGCAGAAAGGCTATGCGTCGCTCGTGCAGGCGTCGGACAAGCTGATTGCCGATGCGAACGCCAGTCCCGTGCTGCAGAAGGTGTTCGTCGAGGGCCTGCCGCCCGCGCCTCAGGTCAATCTGATGATCGATCGCGAAAAGGCGAGCGCGTTCGGCGTGACCTTCGAGGACATCAACAGCACCATCTCGACCAATCTCGGGTCGGCCTATGTCAACGACTTCCCGAACCGAGGCCGGATGCAGCGCGTCGTCGTGCAGGCCGAAACGACAAGCCGAATGAATGCGGCCGAAATCCTGAACTACAACGTCAAGAACAATCGCGGTCAGCTCGTCCCGTTCTCGTCTTTCGCGGCGGTGGAATGGGCGCGCGGTCCGACGCAAATCGTCGGCTTCAATTATTATCCGTCGATGCGCATCAGCGGCGAGGCGCGGCCCGGCTTTACGTCGGGCGATGCGATCGCGGAGATGGAGCGTCTCGCGGGCCTGCTGCCGCGCGGCTTCGGTTTCGAGTGGACCGGGCAATCGTTGCAGGAAAAGTTGTCGGGCTCGCAAGCGCCGTTCCTGCTGGGCCTCTCCGCGCTCATCGTCTTTCTCTGTTTGGCGGCGCTCTATGAAAGTTGGACGATCCCGCTCGCGGTTCTGCTGGCGGTGCCGCTCGGCGTCATGGGGTCGGTGATCGCGGCAACGATGCGCGGGCTTCCCAACGACGTCTATTTCACCGTCGGACTGATCACGATCATCGGTCTCGGCGCCAAGGACGCAATCCTGATCATCGAGTTCGCGAAGGATCTGCGCACGCAAGGCAAGGGTCTGGTCGAGTCGACGTTGCTGGCTTGCCAGATGCGCTTCCGCCCGATCGTGATGACCTGTCTCGCGTTTATTTTCGGCGTCATCCCCATGGCGATCGCCACCGGTGCGGGCGGGGCCAGCCAGCAGGCGCTCGGCAGCGGCGTGATCGGCGGCATGCTGGCAGTCGTTATTCGCCTGCTGTTCATTCCCGTATTCTTCGTCGCCGTGACCCGATTGTTCTCGCGCGAGACGGACGTCGCGGCCGAGACCGATGCAAAGACGGAAGTGTATGGGCCGCCCGCTCCGGCGCAAAGCGCGCATTGAGGCGTCAGGTGCAGCAGCCGTAGGATGGGTTGAGCGCAGCGAACCCATCAAGTCAGCGATTGACGATGGGTTTCGCCTTCTGGCCGCGCGCGATGGCGCGTCCATCGGCTCAACCCATCCTACTTCAGAGGCTTCAGAATCTTCACGAGCTCGCCGTGCACCGCTTCGTTGCCGCACACCACATTGCCGGTGGTCATCGCATCGATGTCGCGGCCCTGAATGTCCGACACTACGCCGCCGGCTTCGCGGATCATGACGATGCCCGCAGCGATGTCCCACTGTTGCAGATTGCGCTCCCAATAGCCGTCGAGCCGGCCCGCGGCCACATACGCCAGATCGAGCGACGCGGCACCGAAGCGTCGCAATCCGGCGACTTTGGGCTGCAACGCGCTCATCTCGTTGCGCGACAATTCATGGTCGCCGCGCCCGATATGCGGCAGGCCGCAGGCGATGACGCATTCGTTCAACTGGCGACGTCCGGCGACGCGCAGCCGGGTGTCGTTGAGGAACGCGCCCTTGCCGCGCTCGGCGGTGTAAAGTTCTTCGTTGGCGGGATTGTAAATCAGCCCGGCGATGATGACGCCCTCGCGCTGCAAGCCGATCGAGATCGCGAATTGCGGAATGCCGTGTAGGAAGTTCGTGGTGCCGTCGAGCGGATCGACGATCCAGGTGTGGGTCTTGTCGTCGCCGACGCGGTTGCCGCCCTCTTCGCCGATGAAGCCGTAACCCGGTCGCGCTTTGGTGAGATCCGTATAGAGCATCTCTTCGGCGCGCTTGTCCGCCAACGACACGAAGTTCGCCGGCCCCTTCATCGAGACCTGCAAATTCTCGATCTCGCCGAGGTCGCGCTTGAGGCTGCGGCCGGCGCGGCGCGCGGCTTTGACCATGACGTTCATGAGGGCGGATTGCAGCATGGAAGGGACTCACGTGATCCGGCACGGCGACCCGGACAGCGGGTCGCGATGGAAGATCGATGCAGGTGGAGCCACTGGGTGCCCTGCGAGGCAGGCCGCGTCAAGGCGCGTGATCGCGCCAACGCCGAACGGTCGTCACGGGCGGCGACCGGCGCCCGGTACCGGGATCGCCGGTAAGACCGAACGCGGTGCCGCTCGCCGACGCGACTTACCGGATCGGCTTCGGCTGGGCGCGGCGACGATCGCCGGCGGGCTGGTAGGCGATGCGCGAGTGATGCGCGCAATAGGGCAAGCTGGCCAGCGCCTTGCCGCCGCAGAAGAAGAATTCCGGATTGCTCGGATCGCCGATCGGCCAGTGGCAGGTCGCCTCGTTGAGTTCCAGCAGCGTGCGGCGCTGGCCCATCGGCACGACGTTGTCGTAGGTCACGGCATCGACCTGCTCGATCTCGACGTCATAGGAATGCGCCAGAGCCGTGTTGCCGCGCGACATCGGGCGCTGGACGCGCACCATCTGCGGGGCGGGACGCGCCTTGCGCTGGCGCGGTGCGGCCGACGAGGGGCTCTTGGCGCGGCCGGAGAGGCCAAGCCGATGCACCTTGCCGATCACGGCGTTGCGCGTGACGTTACCGAGTTCCGCGGCGATCTGACTCGCCGACAAACCGCCTTCCCAAAGTTTTTTGAGTTGTTCGACGCGATCGTCGGTCCATGTCATTACCGTTGTCATCGGACTTTTCCCTTCGTGTCGCGCCGGCTTGTGCAACAGCAGCGCAGCGACGCCAAAATTCTAAAATCCCTGCGGTCAGAATCCCTTAGCCCTCGCCGGGCGCATATGCGCGCCCGGGCGTTTACGCAAACACCGGACCATCTGGGATCGTTACCGCCGCACGAGATGTCGTACTCGACAGGCGAAAAGCTACAATATGCCGTGACTCACGCGCAAGAGTCCGCAGCCTTGCGTCCACATCTTCATGTCAGAAAACCAATAAAATCGGTTTTTTCTGAGTCCCGTAAGACGGGACCACCTCATTCCCCGGTGCGAATGGCGCACCTGAGGGCGCGGTCGGCTCTTGCCGAACGCGAACCTGGAATCGCAGCAAGTTTCAGAGTGACACGAATGATGAGATTCCGGGTTCGCCCGCGCAAAGATGCGCGTGCGCCCCGGAATGACGATGTCAGCGATGTTGACAGCCGGCATTGTGCCCATAGAATGATGTCCAGTGCCGCCCGCAAAGGGCGGCACGTTTCGTTTCCGGGGTGCTGTTTCGCGGCTCGCGTTCCAAGGCTCATGTCGACGTTTGCATGGACCGCGATGCATCGCCCTCACATTCGATCGGACCATACCATGTCAGCGAGCGCCCAGACCGTTACGTCGCAAGCCCATCTGCTGCCCGTGTTCGCGCGTGCGGACCTCGCCTTCGAGCGCGGTGAGGGCGTCTGGCTGCATGGCACAAATGGCGAGCGCTATCTCGATTTCACGTCGGGCGTCGCGGTGAATTCGCTTGGCCACGCGCATCCGCATCTGGTGTCGGCGCTTCAAGAGCAGGCCACGAAGCTGTGGCACATGTCGAATTTGTTCAAGAGCCCGGACGGCGAACGCCTCGCGGCGCGGCTCTGCGAGCAGAGCTTTGCCGACACGGTGTTCTTCTGCAATTCCGGCGCGGAAGCGATGGAGTGTTCGATCAAGGTCGCGCGCCGTTATCACGCCTCCAAAGGTCATCCGGAGAAATTCCGCATCGTGACGTTCGAAGGCGCGTTTCACGGACGGACGCTGGCGACGCTCGCCGCGACGGGCTCCGCGAAATATCTCGAAGGCTTCGGGCCGCCGCTGGAGGGCTTCGATCAGGTCGCGCTCGGCGATATCGAAGCCGTCAAGACAGCCATCGGCCCGGAGACCGCCGGCATCCTGATCGAGCCGTTGCAGGGCGAGGGCGGCGTGCGCGCGCCGCCGCCGCAGTTCTTTCGCGAGTTGCGGCAGCTCTGCGACGACAAGGGCATCCTGCTGATGTTCGACGAGGTCCAAACGGGCATGGGGCGCACCGGCGAATTGTTCGCGCATCAGCGCATAGGCGTCGAACCCGACGTGATGTCGCTGGCCAAGGCGCTCGGCGGTGGTTTCCCGATCGGCGCGTGCCTCGCAACGGCCGAAGCCGGCTCCGGCATGACGCCCGGCTCGCACGGCTCGACCTTCGGCGGCAATCCGCTGGCGGTCGCGGCCGCGAATGCCGTGATGGATGTGATGCTGAAGCCGGGCTTCTTCGATCACGTCAAGCGGATGTCGCTGCTGTTCAAGCAGAAGCTTGCGTCCGTCGTCGATCGTCATCCCGACGTCGTCAGCGAAGTGCGCGGCGAAGGGCTGTTGATCGGCTTGAAGGCCGTGGTGCCGTCGGGCGATCTGGTCGCGGCGTTGCGCGATGCGAAGCTGCTGACGGTGGGTGCCGGCGAAAACGTCGTGCGTCTGCTGCCGCCGTTGATCGTCACCGAGCCCGAACTCGAAGAGGCCATCACGCGGATCGAGACCGCTTGCGTCGCGTTGGCCGGTCACGCGCCGATGGAGGCCGCGTGATGAATTCGCCACCCAGACGATCGAACAGCCCGTTGCGGCATTTCCTCGATCTCGACGCCATCGACGTGCGCGATCTACGAACAATGCTCGACGCCGCGGTCGCGATGAAGAAAAAACTCAAGGCCGGCGAAAAGCCCGCCAAGCCGCTCGAGGGCAAAACGCTCGCGATGATCTTCGAGAAGCCCTCGACGCGCACGCGGGTGTCGTTCGATGTCGGCTGCCGCCAGCTCGGCGGCGAACCGCTGATGCTGACCGGCGCGGAGATGCAGCTCGGGCGCGGCGAGACCATCGCCGACACCGCGCGCGTGCTGTCGCGTTTCGTCGATGCGATCATGATCCGCATTTTGAGTCACGACTCGCTGCTGGAATTGGCGGCGCATGCGACCGTGCCCGTTATCAACGGGCTGACGCGGCGGTCGCATCCGTGCCAGGTGATGGCCGACCTGATGACGTTCGAGGAGCATCGCGGGCCGATCGAAGGGCGCACGATCGCCTGGACCGGCGACGACAACAACGTGCTGATGTCGTGGGCGCACGCGGCCGAGCGTTTCAAGTTCACGCTCAACATCGCGACGCCGCCCGAGTTGGCGCCGAAGAAACCGTTCAAGGACTGGATCAAGGCGACCGGCGCCTCGATCAAGCTCGGCAACGATGTCCGCGCCGCGGTGAAAGGGGCCGACTGCGTCATCACCGACACCTGGGTCTCGATGGGCGACAAGGAAGGCGAGACGCGGCACAATCTGTTGAAGCCGTATCAGGTGAACGGCGCGTTGATGGCGCTGGCGAAGCCGGACGCGCTGTTCATGCATTGCCTGCCCGCGCATCGCGGCGAGGAAGTCACCGACGACGTGATCGACGGCCCGCAGTCGGTGGTGTTCGACGCGGCCGAAAACCGCCTCCACGCGCAGAAGGGCATTCTGGCGTGGTGTTTCGGGGTGGTTTGATACGGCGTAGGGTGGACGCGTTTGTGACCACCTTCATTCTCCGAATGCGCCTTGAATGTCTTTCATGTCGCCGCCCCAATCCTCCGTCAGATCGCCGCACGCGACATAGCGATGGAAACTGCTGTGCGGCCAATCCTGCACGCGCGTAACATGGCCGTGCTTGACCGGATTGAAGTGAATGTAATCGACGTGACGCGCGAGATCGCCATCGTCTCGGATCGTGTGTTCCCAGAACCGACGCTGCCAAATGCCTTTTTCACGTTTCGAGATTTTACTGGCCGACCTGCGAGGTTGTGCGATCAAGCCGCGTGAAAATTCATTTTTGATGAGACTCCATCGCGTCGAGAAATCGAGGTCGTCATCCGGAAGTTGCCAAATGGCATGGAGATGGTCGGGCAAAATGCAAATTGCGATGGTTTTGAATGGCCGGCGCTTGTGGACGGTTTGATAGCTATCGCGCAAGAGGCCAATGTGATCGACAAGTTGGCTGCCGTGGCGGTCGGCAAGCGTAACGGTGAAGAAAAATGTGCCTCCGCGAAACCGTGCTCTTCGATACATCGACATATGATGTTGTTTCGACCTGACCGGTGGGCACAAGCGTGCCCACCCTACGAAGGTGTTCGTCGTAGGGTGGGCTAAGGCGCTCTTACGCCTTGCCCACCTTACATCAGATGCCATTTTGTCCCATATACCGGCCATGACATCGCAAAATTCTGATACATTTGCCGACACACCGATCCGTGCGCCGTCACCCGTGCCGATCGACGACGCAGTGGTGCCGTTCGAAGTCTCGGCGCTTGATCTGCGCGGACGGCTCACGCGGATGGGGCCGGCGCTCGACGACGTCCTGACCAAGCACGATTACCCGGCCCCGGTCGGCAAGTTGCTCGGCGAGGCGATCGTGCTGACGACGCTGCTCGGCTCGTCGTTGAAATTCGACGGCCGCTTCATTTTGCAGACTCAGACCGACGGTCCGGTGTCGTTTCTCATCGTCGATTTTCAAGCGCCGGATCGCATTCGCGCCTATGCGCGCTTCGATGCCGACAAGCTCGTGCCCGGTCTCACCACCGGGCAGTTGCTCGGCCACGGCCATCTTGCGATGACCGTCGATCAGGGCCCGGACATGAGCCGCTATCAAGGGCTCGTGGCGCTCGAAGGCGGCACGCTGGAAGATGCCGCGCATGAGTATTTTCTGCGCTCCGAGCAGATCCCGACGAAGGTGCGTCTCGCGGTTGGCGAAGAATGGCGCAGCGGCGAAAGCGAGAAGCCGACGCATCGCTGGCGCGGCGGCGGCATGCTGTTGCAATTTTTGCCGAAGGCCCCCGAGCGCGCCACGCCACGCGACCTCGATCCTGGCGACGCGCCGGACGGCGCTTTGATCGACGAGGTGCCGGAGGACGATGCCTGGGTCGAGGGTCAGTCGCTGATCGGCACGGTCGAGGATGTCGAACTGATCGATCCGGATCTGTCGGGCGAGCGGCTGTTGTATCGGCTGTTTCACGAGCGCGGCGTGCGCGTGTTCGCGCCGTTGCCGTTGCAGGCGAAATGCTCGTGCTCGCGCGATGCGGTGTCGTCGATGCTGCAGAGTTTTGCGGCGAACGATCGCGCCGACATGGTGAAGGACGGCAAGGTCGTCGTGACCTGCGAGTTCTGTTCGTCGGTGTACGAGTTCACGCCGCAGGAAGCCGGTGTGGAATCGCCTGCGACATAGAAGTGTCGCGACATGCACGGCGTCACCACCCGCGAAGGCGGGTGGCCCAGTATTCCGTGCCGCTGATTGCTCGATCGAGAAGCTGCGGCGTACTGGTTCCCCGCATGCGCGGGGATGACGGCAGCGATCAGAGCGGCCGCCGACTATACGACCCTCGCCTAATTCAAAACACGCTTTGCGTCGGGGCTGTCCAGCGAGAACGCCGGCACGTCGATCTCGAACGGCTCGCCCGCGGTTGTGACCATCTGGTAGCTGCCGGTCATGAAGCCGGACGGCGTCGGCAGCGGCACGCCGGACGTATATTCGAAGCGCTCGCCCGGCCTCAGCGTCGGCTGCTTGCCGACAACGCCTTCGCCGCGGACCTCCTGGCTGTGACCGGCGGCATCGGTGATGACCCAGTGCCGCGTCCGTAACTGGACGGTTTCCTTGCCCTCGTTGGTGATGACGATGGTGTAGGACCAAAAAAACTGCCGTTCGGACGCGGACGAGCGATCCGGCATGAAATTCGGCTCGACGGTGACTTCGATCTGACGTGTGACGGTGCGGTACATGACAGTATCATAACCAACATCGCCGGGACCGCCAAACCCTCTGCAGCTCAAGCCGGCGTGATCGTGCTTTCAACATAGTCGGGGCCTAATTGCGCGACGGGACGTCCGATTGCGCCACGGCAAATTGCCTGCAATGGATGTGCTGCTGTCGCCACTTGCCGAGCAGGGCCGCATGACCTCCGTAGCCGACCCGATCGCCGCGTCCAAGCCCGCGACTTCGCCAGGGAGCGTCGGCGCGCCGCGTGCCCACATGGCGGCGCCGGCGATCACGTTTCCGGTCGCAGGCAACGAGCGCGAGTTGCGGCTCGATCTGTTTCGCGGCATGGCGCTGTGGTTGATCTTCATCGATCATTTGCCGCCCAATATCCTGACCTGGTTTACGATCCGCAATTACGGCTTCAGCGACGCCACCGAAATCTTCATCTTCATCTCCGGCTATACGGCGGCGTTCGTCTACGGCCGCGCGATGCAGGACCAGGGCTTCGTCATAGCCTCCGCGCGCATCCTCAAGCGGGTGTGGACCATCTACGTCGCGCACGTGTTTCTATTCACGATCTTCCTCGCCGAAATTTCCTACGTCGCGACCAGCTTCGAGAACCCGCTCTACACCGAGGAAATGGGCATCCTCGATTTTCTCAAGCAGCCCGACGTCACCATCATCCAGGCGCTGCTGCTGCGGTTTCGTCCGGTCAACATGGACGTGCTGCCGCTCTACATCGTGCTGATGCTGTTTCTCGCGCCGATCCTGTGGCTGATGCGGCGCAAGCCCGATGTCGCGCTGGGCCTCTCGGTCGTGCTCTACGCGCTGACCTGGGAGTTCGACCTCTATCTGTCGGCCTATCCGAACGGCGTCTGGGCGTTCAACCCGTTCGCCTGGCAATTGCTGTTCGTGTTCGGCGCGTGGTGCGCGCTCGGCGGCGCGCAGCGGATGTCGCGGATCCTGGAATCCAAGATCACGCTCGGCCTCTGCATTGCATATCTTCTGGCGGCGTTCTGGGTCACGCTGACCTGGTACGTGCCGCAGATCCACCATCTGCTGCCGCGTTTCATCGAGCAATGGATGTATCCGATCAACAAGACCGATCTCGACGTCTTGCGTTTCGCGCATTTCCTGGCGCTGGCGGCGCTGACGGTCCGGTTTCTCAAGAAAGACTGGCCGGGGCTGAAATCGCCCTGGCTGCGGCCGCTGGTCCTATGCGGGCAGCATTCGCTCGAAATCTTCTGCATCGGCGTATTTCTCGCCTTTGCCGGCCATTTCATTCTAGCCGAAGTCACCGGCGGCGCGTTGATGCATCTGATTATCAGTCTTTCCGGGATTCTTGCGATGTCCGGCGCGGCGTGGGTATTCTCATGGTACAAGCAGTCGGTAGGGAAGGCCGGATCGCGCAGCAAAGGCAAACAAGCCGACGCCGATCTGGCGGGAGGAACGACATGACGGCGATGCTGCGCCTGTTGCTGGCGACGAGCCTGCTGTGGCCGATGACGGCCGCCGCGCAACCACAGCCTTCCTCGGCGGTGGACAGCCAGATTCTGGTGCCGAATGCTGCCCAGGATTGCGACGTCCCGGCCTATCTGCTGGCCACCGAAAGCGTGCTCGGCAAGGTCGGCGACGCCGTCAGAAACCGCAACAAGCTCGATATCCTCGTCATCGGCAGCCGCTCGTCCAGTCTGGCGGCCTCGACCGCGCAATCGTTGAACAGATTTTTGCCGAACAACCCGTCGGCGGTCAGCGGACCGCCGGACAGCGCCTATCCCGGTCGGCTTCAGCAAATGCTGCGCGAGAAACTGCCGACGCTGGCGATCAGCGTGTCGGTCGATTTGCAGCCCAAAAAGACCGCCGAAGAGGTCGCCTCCAGCCTCGCCAAATCCATCGAGGTCAGCAAGCCGGATTTGCTGATCTGGCAAACCGGCACCGTCGACGCGATGCGCGGCATCGATCCAGACGATTTCCGCGCCGCGATGGATGACGGCGTGGTCGCCCTGCAAAAGTCGGGCACCGACGTGATCCTGATGAATCTGCAATACAGCCCGCGGACCGAGACCATGACCTCGCCGGCCCCCTATGTGGACAACATGCGCGTGGTGGCCCAGCAGCACAATGTGCCGCTGTTCGACCGCTTCGCGATCATGCGGCATTGGCACGAGGACGGCGATTTCGACCTGTTCAATCCGTCGCCGAGCATCGATCTGGCGAAACGGGTCCACGAATGTCTTGCGCGGGCGTTAGCCACGTTTGTCATCGACGCGGCCCGTGTTAACCCGGCGGAACTGAAAATTCAGCGATAGTGGCGCGGACGAGCTTGCTGATTATATGTTGAGTACAATGAGATACCCTCAAACGATCGCGGCGGCCGCCGCCGTGATGCTGACCGTCTCGGCCTTGCCCTTGCGCGCCGAGAACACGGTGGCATCGCCGACCCCCGCGACCGAGGCTCCGAACCGCGCTCCGTCCGCACCCAACGCGCAAAAGGGCATCGCCGGCAAGACGATCGACAGGGTCAAAGAAGCGGCGTTGGCCGCCAGCGACAACATTTTCGGCCGGGTGCCGTGTCGCAAGCCGAAGGGCGGCACGCGCTCGATGGGCGCGCTGCCGCATGTTGCGGGTCGGCTCGCCGCCGGAAAGCCCGTGACGATCATCGCGTTCGGCTCGTCGTCGACGCAGGGCCACGGGTCGAGCAAGCCCGAATTCACCTATCCGAACCGGCTCGCGATGCAGCTTCGCAAGCAGTATCCCGGCGCCGACATCACCGTCGTCAATCGCGGCGTCGGCGGCGAAGACGCGCCCGAGATGATGAAGCGGATCAAGACGGCCGTGCTGGATGCCAATCCCGATCTGGTGATCTGGCAGGTCGGCACCAACGCCATCATGCGCAATCTCGATCCGGCCGAAACCGTGAGGCTGGTTGACGAAGGCGTCGGCCTCATCAAGGCCGCCAATGCCGATCTGGTGCTGATCGATCCGCAATATTCGCCGCGCGTCAAAGAGCGGGCCGAGGGTGCCGGCAAGATGGTGCAGTTGCTCCACAAGGTCGCCGAGCTGCGCAAGGTGGGGATCTTCCCGCGCTTCGAGGTGATGCGCGAGTGGCACGAAAATCAGGACATCTCGTTCGACAAATTCGTCATCGCCGACGGTCTGCACATGAACGATTGGGGCTATGCGTGCTTCGCGCAATTGCTCGGCGACGACATCATCAAGTCGGTCGGCCAGATCAAGCTCGGCGTCGCGCCGGGCGATAAGGCGCAGCAGCAGGCCAACAAGCCGATGTGAGGTGATGTGTGAGGCACAGTCTCGCATCGCTTGCTGACGTCATCACCCGCGAACGCGGGTGAACCAGTATTCCAGAGCATCAATGATGGGTGTACTGGTTCCCCGCCTACGCGGGGATGACGGCTGTCGATATTGCGAGGCCGCAGATCGAACGACCCCTCCTTAGATGACGGTCGCCTCACACCGTCTCCAGCGCCGCGTGCAAATCCTCGATCAGATCGTCGGCGTGTTCGAGCCCGGCCGAAAAGCGGATGAAGCCTTCGCTGATGCCGAGTTCGGCGCGGGCCTCGATCGGCAGTCGTTGATGCGTCGTCGTCGCGGGATGCGTCACGAGGCTCTTGGCGTCGCCGAGATTGTTCGAGATGCGCGTGAGTTTTAGCCCGTTCAGAAACCGAAACGCGCCCGCCTTCTCGCCCTTGACCTCGAAGCCGACCAGCGTCGAACCGGCGCGCATCTGCTTCTTGACGGTTGCGGCCTGCGGATGATCGGCGCGGCCGGGATAAATCAGCCGCGAAATTTTCGGATGCTGCGCCAGCGCGTCGGCGATAACGGCCGCGCTTTCGGTTTGTTGTTTGACCCGCACCGCCAGCGTTTCCAGGCCCTTCAACAAAATCCATGCATTGAACGGCGACAGCGACGGCCCGGTCTGGCGCATGAAGTTGTGAATGTGTTCGTCGATGAAGGCGTTCGACGACAGGATGACGCCGCCGAGACAGCGGCCCTGACCGTCGATATGCTTGGTCGCGGAATAGACCACGACATCCGCGCCGAGCGCGAGCGGGCTCTGCCACAGCGGCGTCGCGAACACATTGTCCACGATCAACCGCGCACCGCCGGCATGGGCCATTTCAGCAATCGCTGAAATATCCATCACGTCGAGCGTCGGGTTGGTTGGGCTTTCAAGGAAACAGGTTTTGGTGTTCGGGCGCATCGCCTTCTGCCACTGGTCGAGGTCGAGGCCATCGACCAGCGTCG
>JANMAN010000439.1:0-6140 GCA_031359885.1 Tardiphaga sp.
CGACGAGGCCGATGGACAGTGGGTCCATTGCCAGCCGTGGGTTTTCAGCGACGGCTCGTCCGTGCTGCGATCCAGTCGCCTCAACAACGCCTTTCGTAACGAAAGCGGCGTTTGGAAACTCACGCGAACGCGCACGGAGAATATCTTCTCTGCGCCGATGGCCAACGGATGGGCCGGCAAGGTGCCGGAGCGCTCCGTTGTGATGCAGCCATGATCGACATTCTTCGAAAACGACAGGAGGCCCGCGTGCCCGCAACCGACGATACGGATTTCGCGACCAAAGCCGCTAACGCCATCGACGCTCTGCATCGCGTTTTACAAGCTTGGTTCAATGCCGAAGGCTCGGACGATCCGGCCGTCGTGCTGTCACATTTCGACCCGTCGTTCACCATGATGACGCCGGCCGGCGCACAGGTCGGCTTTGCCGATTTCGTGACTAGCCTGACGAAGTCCCGCGGCGCGCGAGCAGGCCTTGTCATGACGATCAGCGACGTCATGGTTCGCTACGTCGATCATAAGGCCGCACTCGTGACGTATCACGAGCACCAAACCCAAGGCGAAGCGACGACCGACCGCGTCTCAACAGCTCTCCTGCTGAATGGCCACGCAAGCGGCATTCCGCAGTGGCGTCATCTTCAAGAGACTTGGAAAACCTGACGGGTTGGCGACGTCGCGTTGCGAGGAGACGACAATGGCTGTTCGCCGAGCGGAAATGTGGAAAGCCTATCGCTTTCAAAATGTCGACGTGCGCGTGATTCAACAATGGCATGACCCTTTCGGTCGCTCCATGGTTCGGATCGAGACGATCGACGAGACCGACTCCAGGGCCGAAGGCATGCTTGAGGATGTCTTCCTGGCTCAAGCTTTTGAAATTTCCGCGCTGAGCTGACGGCATAGCGAATCTCGACTTGGGGCCGATGACCCACGATCAGACTGCGATCCGTCTCGTCGCGGACGCTTCGGCATCCGTGCGCCCTTCGGCCGTTACTCAACACATCCATTGCGCACGCCACGCATGATTCGTTTCGAGCAACGACGGCGCACAATAGTGCAACACGCCTAATAAATTTATTAGACATTTCGAACGATTATGGCGATAATATTTTGGTGACGCGGCCCGCGTGGCCGGTCGTACGACTGAAGGTCGATTTATGAACGGGCGAAGGTCCGTCAATGGAGGGTTGGATGCTTAAGGTCTATCTCGCTGCTGCGTTGGCCGTCGCATGCTCGTTGCCCGCGCAGGCCCAAGTCAAGATCGGCGTCATCGCGTCGTCCACCGGACCAATTTCCGTCATCGGCATCCAACAAAAAAACACCATCGCCCTGCTACCGAAATCGATCGGCGATTTGTCGGTCGAATATATCTATCTCGATGACAGCAGCGACCCGACGCAGTCCGCCAAGAACGTCCAAAAGTTTCTGATAGAGGACAAAGTCGACGCGATCATCGGGCCGTCGGGCTCGCCAAATGCCGTTGCCGTGCTGCCCTTCATCGCAGCGGCAAAAACCCCGATGCTTGCGCCTGTGGGGACGGCAGCCGTCGTTCTGCCGATGGACGATAAAAAGCGTTGGGTCTTCAAAACGACCCAGAACGACAATCTCGTCATGGACGCCATCGCTGTCGACATGACGAAGAATAACGTCAAGACGGTCGCGTTCATCGGAACCGGAGATCCATTGGGTGAAAGCTTCGCCAAAGCGTTCAAATCGGCCGCCGAGAAATCGGGGCTGAAGATCGTGGCAGACGAGCGTTTCAATCGCGCCGATACGTCGGTCACAGGACAGGCGCTTCGCATTCTCTCGACGACGCCCGACGCCGTTCTGATCGGCACGGCGGGCGCTGCGACTGTTCTTCCCGCGGTGACATTGGTCGATCAGGGATACAGCGGAAAGCTCTATCAAACCCACGGCGCGGCCACGCCGGAGTTTCTGAAAGTCGGCGGCAAGCGCGTCGACGGCACGCTGCTGGCGGCTAGTCCGATGTTGGTCTTGTCTGAGGTGAGCGACGGCAATCCATCGAAGGCCGTCGCGCAGCGTTACATCGACGCCTACAAGAAAATTTACGGAAGCGAACCCGGCACCTTTGGCGCCAATGTCTACGATGCCGGACTGCTACTCGCGACCGCCATTCCTGTAGCCGCCAAGCAGGCATCGCCGGGATCGCCGGAATTTCGGTCGGCTCTCCGCGATGCGCTCGAAGGCGTGCAAAATCTCGTCGGCGCTCAAGGCATTTACAACATGACGGCGCAGGACCACAGCGGGTTCGACGACCGCAGCGTCGTGATGATCCGCGTCAAAGACGGACGCTGGACCCTGCTCCGGTAGGCTTGTCGATCTGCCGCCCGCACCTGCACGGGCGGTTTTTTTTATATCGGCGTTTTGTCAGCTATTCTCGGAGCATCATCGTGAACGGGACCATCGCACTTTTCCTTGCTCAGGACGCAGTTGCGAATGGTGTCGTGTACGCCCTGCTCGCCGTTGCGATCGTCCTGCTGTTCTCGGTCACGCGCGTCATCTTTATCCCTCAAGGCGAATTTCTGTCGTATGGCGCGCTGACCTTCACGATTTTGCAGGACGGCGGCACCCCGGTCACGATCCATCTGCTGGCCATCCTCACATTCGTCAGCGCCGCGGTCGATATCTACGGCGGATATCGCACGACTGCGCCCGGCCGATTGATCGTGCAGGTGCTTCGGACGTCTGCCATCCCGATCGCGGTCGTTCTGATCGCTTTGTTGGGATCGCAATGCGACCTTACCATCGCCGTGCGTGCATTGCTGGCCATCGCCGTGGTCACCACGATGGGACCGCTGCTGTATCGGCTCGTCTACCAACCGCTTGTCGATGCATCCGTTCTCGTTTTGCTGATCGTGTCTGTTGCGCTGCATTTAGTCATGATTAGCGTCGGGCTCTACATGTTCGGTCCCAGTGGACAACGCTCCGCCCCCATGATCGATTTCAGTTTTCGTCTCGGTGCCGTTCCCGTGAGCGGCCAAACCATATTGATCCTCGGTGTGACGCTGCTCATCATCGCCGGGCTTTATTTGATCTCGCAACGCACCTTGTATGGGAAAGCGATGATCGCCGTCGCTGTGAACCGAACCGGCGCACGCCTGATGGGCATCTCCTCCGCATTGGCAGGACAAATGTCGTTCCGCGTCGCGGCGTTCATCGGCGCGACGTGCGGGGTGTTGATCGCACCGACGACGACGGTCCTCTACGACACCGGATTTTTGTTGGGGTTGAAAGGATTCGTCGGCGCGATTCTCGGCGGTTTCGTCAGCTTTCCGTTGTCGGCGCTGGGCGCGATGTTGATCGGAGTGCTCGAAAGTTACTCGTCGTTCTTTGCGAGCACCTATAAGGAAGTTATCGTCTTCAGTCTGGTCATTCCCATCCTGCTGGTGCGCACGCTTTGGCATCGCAAGACCAAAGATGACGAGGTCGCCGACGTCGCTTCGGTGGAAGCAGAGCCGGATCTAACGGTCGAGGAAACCGAGCGCCGGCGCAAAATCCAAAAAGTCCTTCTTGCCGTCGCGATGACTGCAGCTATCGCATTACCGTTCGTCCTGTCCGACTATCAGATCGCGCTCCTGGATTATGTCGGCCTTTCCGCCATCGTCGCCCTAGGGCTCGTGTTGCTGACGGGCGTTGCCGGCCTCACGTCGTTCGCACAGGCGGCCTACATTGGAATCGGTGCTTACATCACCGGATATCTATCTCTCGCCCACGGCCTATCGCCATGGCTGACCTTGCCGATCCTTCTCGCAGCAGCATTTGTGCTCGCTTATCTGGGGTCGCTCATCACAGTCGGTTTGTCGGGCCATTACCTTCCGCTGGCGACGCTCGCACTCGGCATCGTCGCCTTCTATCTTTTCGGAACTCTCGAATTCACCGGCGGCCAGTCGGGCATGACAGGAATTCCGCCGCTCACCATCGGCAATATCGATATCACCGGGCCGAAGCCGTTTTACGCCGTGATCGTCGTGACGCTATTGCTGTGCATGTTGGCCATGCGAAACCTACTCGACTCGCGCATCGGCCGCGCGATCCGCGCGCTGCGCTACGGCGCGATGATGGCGGAGAGCGTTGGCGTCGATACGCGCCGCATGAAGATGACGAGTTTCATCATCGCATGCCTGCTCGCAGCATTGTCCGGTTGGCTGTATGCCCACTTCCAGCGGTTTCTGAATCCATCGCCGTTTTCGTTCAATCAAGGCATCGAATATCTTTTCATGGCCGTCATCGGCGGCGTCTCCAGTACCGTCGGCGCGCTGGTCGGCGCAGCGGTCGTCGTGCTCAGCAATCAATGGCTTCAGACCCATCTGCCGTCACTTTTGGGCGCGCAAGGCGATTTCGAAAAAATCGTCTTCGGGATCGGCGCGATCTTGTTTCTTCAATTGCTGCCGCAGGGAATATGGCCTGCGATCGCGAGCGCCTCTCGCCTGCGTGTTCCAAGACGGTTGAGCAAGGCCGGCACCGCGACGCGCCTGACCGTTGCCGAAAAGCCGCCGCGGGGCGACACCATTCTTTCGGTCCGCAACGTGTCCAAGACATTCGGCGCGATCACCGCGAACAACGACATCAGTTTCGATGTGAATGCGGGAGAGATCGTTGCGCTCATCGGCCCGAACGGCGCCGGCAAGAGCACGTTGTTCGACGTGATCTCGGGTGTGCAGATTCCGACGAGCGGCGCGGTCTTCTTCCGTGGCGAGCAGACGATAGCGTCGCCTCGCGCGCTTTCCTTGAAGGGGATGGGCCGATCGTTTCAGCACGTTCACATCGTTCCTGACATGTCGGTGATCGAAAACGTCGCCCTCGGCGCGCATGCGCGAGGCCATGCAAACGTCGCTGCGGCGAGCCTGCGGTTCGACCGGACCGAAGAAGCGTCCTTGTTGGCCGAAGCGGCGCATCAGCTCGACCGCGTCGGATTGAACGATTTCGCCGCGCGCAATGCGGGCAGTCTTGCGCTCGGCCAGCAACGAATCCTCGAAATCGCGCGTGCGCTGGCGTCGGATCCCTGTCTGCTTCTGCTCGACGAACCGGCTGCAGGCCTGCGGCATTTGGAAAAGCAAAGTCTCTCGCGCTTGCTCGAGCAACTCGCCAGCGAGGGCATCGCGATCGTGATCGTTGAGCACGACATGGATTTCGTGATGAACCTCGCGGACCGGATCGTCGTCATGCAATTCGGTCAAAAAATCGCCGAGGGATGCCCGGCCCAAATTCAGAAGAATGCGGCCGTCATCGACACATATCTGGGAGGCGCGGAATGAGCATTAACGAAGACCAAGATCGCGGCACCTCTTTGCTATCGGCGACCGACATCACGATCAGATACGGTCGCGTCGAGGCGGTTCGCGGCGTCAGCCTCGACGTCAAGCAAGGGCAGATCGTCTCCATCATCGGGCCGAACGGGGCCGGCAAAACAACCCTGCTCAGCGGATTGATGGGGCTTCTCGCCGTCCAAGGCGAATTGACATTTTTCGATCAAACCACAGCCGAACAGCCCGCCACGGAATCGCTCGTGGCGCGCGGTGTCGCTTTGATCCCCGAAACGCGCGAGTTGTTCACGACCATGACGGTCGAGGACAATCTTCTGCTCGGGGCGTTCATCCGCAATCGACGTGGAGAGCGCGATATCGCTCACACGCTTGAGGAGGTCTACGAGTTTTTGCCGCGGCTTCGCGAACGGCGCTTGCAGACGGCGAATACATTGTCCGGGGGCGAGCGGCAGATGCTCGCCATGGGCCGCGCGTTGATGTCCAAGCCGAAACTTTTGATGCTGGACGAGCCGAGTCTCGGGCTGGCTCCGCTCGTGACACGTGAAATCCTGGCCGCGATCGTTCGGTTGCGCCATTTGGGCATGTCGTGCCTGCTCGTCGAGCAGAACGCACGCGCCGCACTTCGTATCTCGGACTATGCGTACGTCATGGAGTCAGGTTCGTTCGTCATGCATGGACCGGCGGCGGACATCGCCGGCAACCCGGATGTCATCAACAGCTATCTCGGCATTCGAAATGCAGCTAAAGCGGGATAAATGTCTTGTTGGAGAGTATAGGCGAGTACGAACCGAGCAAGATGCGATGGTACAGTTGGGTGGGCTCGAACCACCGACCTCCTGTTCCACAGACAGGCGCTCTAAC
>JANMAN010000452.1:0-14768 GCA_031359885.1 Tardiphaga sp.
GGCGCGAGGTAGCTCATCTCCTGACCGGAGGTCGGCGTCGTCCGGCTGATGAAGTCGAAGATGCGACCATCCTGCATGCCGTAATTGGCAAGCCGAACCACTTGGCGGTTCTTGTCGAAATAAACCGCGATGACGCGCTGGTCGGTCACTTGCTGGTTCATGAACGCGACCTTCCGCTCGGCGCGCTGCGAGATGTAATAAAACACCTCGCCGTTCAAGGTCGCGACGGTCGAGGGCGTCCCGAGCACGATCAGCACCTGATCCTGGCTGGCGCCGATCGGAATTTGCTCCAGCGCGCCGGGCGGCAGGATGTAGCCCTTTTGGAACTGCTCGGACGTGCAAGCCGGTAACAATGCGCAGCCGAAAGCCATCGCAAGCGCCACGCGCGCGGCGCGCCAGCGGCCTGTGGTGGCCGGGCGGGATTGCTGCACGGGGGCGATCTCACAGGACATGGTCATTCGGGCGAGGGTCCAGCTATTGCATCGGGCGAAGTGTTGACGTACCGGGCGGATGCAAAGATTGCAACAAAAGGGCCTGCCGGCCCGTTAACGGGACCATCATGCTCTGGCCGTTCAATCGATTCAGGAAATCCCCCGCACCGCGCGGCACCATTGAGGCGATCTATGGCGCCATCGTGGCGCAGGCGCGGACGCCCGCGTTTTACGCCGATCTCGGCGTCCCAGACACGGTCAACGGCCGTCTCGATATGGTCATCCTGCATCTGTGGCTGACGCTGCGGCGGCTGCGCGCGATCGGCGACACCGATGGGTTGGGGCAGGCGCTGATCGATCATTTTTGCAGCGACATGGACGACAATCTGCGCGAACTCGGCACCAGCGACTTGAAGGTGCCGAAGCGGCTTCTGGAATTCAACGAGGCGTTTTATGGCCGGGCGCGGGCCTATGACGAGTCGCTCGCGGCCGGCGGCCCTGCGCCGCTGGCGCTCGCGCTCGATCGCAATATCTACAATGGCCGGGGCGTCGCTCATGCGGATCGGTTGGCGGATTATGTCGTCGGCACGATCGCGATGCTCGACACGCGCGATGCCGAGACTCTGAAGCGCGGCGAGCTGCGCTTCATGTCACCGTCTAAAGGAGAAGCCGCGTGACCTCGCGAAAAGACAGGTTCGGCGACGGCAAGCCGCCGCGCCAGACAAAGAAGCCCGATGCCAAACCGGCACGTGACGATTCCAAGACTCCGCGTGGGTTCGTGCGGCCCGAGCAGATCGTGCCGGACCCGTGGCGCGTGCCGATCGTGGTCGAGCAGATCTCGGATACCGGCGTCGAGCGGAGCATCACGGCGGATGCCGGACAACTGACGGCCATCGCCGAGGTCGGCGGGCTCAGGTCCGTGACGTCCGCTCGCGCAACGCTCACCTTGCAGCCGGGCCGCGAAGGCCACGTGCACGTGACCGGCCGCGTGACCGCGCGGATCGGTCAGATCTGCGTCGTCTCGTTGGAAGACATGGAGACCGACCTCGACGAGGCGATCGACGTCACGTTCGCGCCGCCGTCCAAGATACCGACGCTGGCTTCGACGATCGACGATTCCGCGGACGATGACGCTGAGATTCCCGATCCGCCGGAGCCGATCGTGGACGGCGTGATCGACATCGGACGGGTCGCGACCGATGCGCTGTTTCTGGCTGTCGATCCCTATCCGCGCAGGCCGGGTGTCGTTTTCGAAGCGCCCGTGGAACAAATCGATCCGGACGAGCATCCCTTCGCCGCTCTGAAATTGCTGAAAGGCGACGATAAACCCGACTGACCGCTCGATTCCGCCGTCGACTCGTTTTCGGGCCGACTGCGGTGGTCAAGATGTTGTATCGGGGCAAGGAAACGTTATTGTCCCGCCGGCCGGCTGCCTCGTTGCGCCGGCCGCCCTGGCGCTGACGCGACGGGGATCGCCAGCCGCGGCACAGCCGCCACAATTGCTTCAATTAGGTTTTCAGGACGTTCATGCCGCAAAAGGTTCGTATCGCGCTTGACGCCATGGGCGGCGACTTCGGTCCATCGGTGGTCGTGCCCGGCGCTGCGATTTCGCTGATCAGGCATCCCGACACGGAATTCCTGATGTTCGGCGACAGCAAGCTGATCGAGGCGGAGCTTGCGAAGCATTCTGCGCTGAAGAAGGTCACGCAGGTGTTCCACACCGACGTCGCCGTCAGCATGCACGACAAGCCGAGCCAGGCGTTGCGTCGTGGCCGCAAGGTCTCGTCGATGTGGCTCGCGATCGATGCCGTCAAACGCAACGTGGCCGACGTCGCGATTTCCGCCGGCAACACCGGTGCGCTGATGGCGATGGCGCGGTTTTGTCTGCGCACGCTTCCGGGCATCGACCGTCCCGCGATCGCGGCGGTGTGGCCGACCATGCGCGGCGACTCCGTCGTGCTCGATCTCGGCGCGACCATTGGCGGCGACGCGCAGCATTTGAAGGCGCTGGCGATCATGGGCAGCGCAATGGCGCGCGTGTTGTTCGACATCGAACGTCCGAGTGTTGGCTTGCTCAACATCGGCGTGGAAGAAATCAAAGGCAGCGAAGAAATTCGGGACGCCGCCGAATTGCTGCGCGCGCTCGATACGCCGAACATGAATTTCATCGGCTTCGTCGAAGGCGACGGCATCGGCAAGGGTGCGGCCGACGTCATCGTCACCGAAGGCTTCAGCGGCAACATCGCGCTGAAGGCCGCCGAGGGCACGGCGCGACAGATCGCGGAATATTTGCGTAGCGCGATGGCGCGGACCTGGCGCTCCAAGCTCGGCTATCTGTTCGCGCGCAGCGCCTTCAAGGCGCTGAGAGACAAGATGGACCCGAGCAAGTCCAATGGCGGCGTGTTTCTCGGCCTCAACGGCGTCGTCGTGAAAAGCCATGGCGGCACGGATGCCGACGGCTTTGCCTATGCCGTCGATGTTGGCTATGACATGGTCAAATACGATCTCCTGACGAAGATCAATCAAACGCTCAATCGCGACGGCGGCGTGCTGGCATCGGCTGCGCCAACCGCGCAGGAGGTTGTCTCGTGACTGCGATACGTTCGGTCGTGCTCGGCTGCGGCGCATATTTGCCGGAGCGGGTTCTGACCAATGCCGAATTGGCATCGAAGGTCGATACGTCGGACGAGTGGATCGTTCAGCGCACCGGCATCAAGCAGCGCCATATCGCTGCCGAAGGCGAATTCACCTCGCACCTCGCGATCAAGGCCGCACAAGCGGCGCTCGCCAATGCGGGTGTCGATGCGCAATCGATCGACCTCATCGTGCTCGCGACCTCGACGCCGGACAATACCTTTCCCGCCAGCGCCGTGGCCGTGCAGGCCGCGCTCGGCATCCATCATGGCGCAGCTTTCGATTTGCAGGCGGTGTGTTCGGGCTTCGTGTTCGCGCTTGCGACGGCCGACAGCATGCTGCGCGGCGGGTCGTTCAAGCGCGCGCTGGTGATCGGCGCGGAGACGTTCTCGCGGATTCTCGACTGGACCGATCGCGGCACCTGCGTGCTGTTCGGCGACGGGGCCGGCGCGATCGTGCTCGACGCGCAGCAACAGGCGGGGACCGTCGCCGATCGCGGCGTGCTGACGACGCATTTGCGTTCGGACGGCCGTCACAAAGCGAAACTCTATGTTGATGGCGGGCCGTCATCGACGCAGACCGTCGGCTATTTGCGCATGGAAGGCCGTGAAGTTTTCAAGCATGCGGTCGGCATGATCACCGACGTGATCGTCGATGCCTTCAAAGCGACCGGCGAGTCCGCCGAGACGATCGACTGGTTCGTGCCGCATCAGGCCAACAAGCGCATCATCGATGCGTCCGCTCACAAATTGCATATTGCGCCGCAAAAAGTTGTCATGACCGTCGGTCAACATGGCAATACGTCGGCCGCATCGATACCGCTTGCGCTTGCGACGGCGGTTGCGGACGGACGCATCAAAAAAGGCGACCTCGTGCTTCTCGAAGCGATGGGCGGCGGCTTCACGTGGGGCTCCGCATTGGTGCGGTGGTAAGATTGTGACTCAAATGAATGGCTTATTGCGATGATTTTGCGTGATTATTGGACGATGTGCGGTGTTGACCGGCCGTCGTTAACCACTTAATTTTCGTTGTGATTTCTTTCGCCGACGACCGGGGCTGGCGATGACCAATACTGGGAAGACTGTGACACGCGTCGACCTGTGCGAAGCGGTCTACCAGAAGGTAGGTCTGTCGCGCACGGAGTCGTCTGCGTTCGTCGAATTGGTACTGAAAGAAATTACCGACTGTCTCGAGCGCGGCGAAACCGTGAAGCTCTCGTCGTTCGGGTCTTTCATGGTGCGCAAAAAAGGCCAGCGCATCGGCCGCAATCCGAAGACGGGCACGGAAGTGCCGATCTCGCCGCGGCGCGTGATGGTGTTCAAGCCGTCCGCGATTTTGAAGCAGCGCATCAACGGCGACGCGACGGGCACGATGTCGATCACGGCATCGTCTGCGAACGGCAAGACCCACAAAGCGGACTGATCCCGCGCGCTTCGGCGTGCTAGTGTGATGGTGCGGATTCGGGACACGCGCCCGCATCCGCCGCATGACATTTGAGGAGCCGGCTTTGGACAAGGCGCCCGACGCTTTCCGCACCATCAGCGAAGTCGCCGACGAGCTCGACATTCCGCAGCACGTGCTGCGGTTTTGGGAGACGCGTTTCAGCCAGATCAAGCCGATGAAGCGCAGCGGCGGCCGCAGGTTTTATCGGCCGGACGATGTCGATCTGTTGCGCGGCATTCGGCGGCTGCTCTACGGCGAGGGCTACACGATCCGCGGCGTACAGCGCATTCTGAAAGAGCAGGGCATCAAATCCGTTCAAGCGCTGAGCGATGCGGCCAAATCCGTGCCGTCGCTCTATGCGCTGGATGACGGCGTGAAGCTGCGCGCTCAGCGCGGCGACGATCACGACGAGAGTGCCGATCAGGATCAGGACGAGGTGCCTGCTGTAACTGAAGCGAACAACGTGCCGGAGCGTCCGCCGGTCGTCGCGCCACCGCCGCGCCGTCCGATGGCGACGCCGTTGCCGCGCATCGATGCGCCGCCGCGCTTCGACGTGACCCCGCCTTTCGATCTCACGCCCCGCGCGGATGTCGTCACCGAAGCCGCGCGGGTTTTCGAGCGCGCTCCATCGGCGGCACCGGCGGCAAGCGCACCTGTCGCCTCAAAGCCGGACCGCCGGCCGCTTGATGTCGCCCGCCTCAAAACCGCCCTGAGCGATCTCGTGGCCTGCCGGCAGATGCTGGACAAGGCGATGCAGGGCGGATGATCCTGGCGATTGCGGGCCGCGAGGCTTCTTGCGCCAGCGCACGAACGCCGCTACAGCATGCGGGCCGTTACGGCATCGGAGCGTGGCGCAGCCCGGTTAGCGCACTAGTCTGGGAGACTAGGGGTCGGAGGTTCAAATCCTCTCGCTCCGACCAACTATATCAACGAATAGCCGGATCGTTAGCCTTCAGATTGCTTGGGTTACGCCTTGAGCAACTTGGCAAGAAGATCATCGCCCTTGACGTTTCAGTTCGGTGGGCTATTTTGATGAAAGACCGCTGGATCTAGGGCGTGAGAATAGCCAGCCCCGCTGTAAAGCGAGGTTCGCCCCGAGACATTTTCGAATGTCGCACAGGCCCGAAAGGGCCTGTTTCTATTTCCAGGGTCGTTTGCGTTTGGCGCTATAGTTTTTCTTTATGGATTTCCTCTGGATCGCGCATGTGATCAGCGTCTGAAACGAAACATCTCCAAAAGTATCAGCTTTTCTGCCTTCGTCGCTTTTAAAGGCGGTACGAATACGCATCAACAATTTGACGCCAGCAACGCCTTTGTGACGCTCAAGCGTGAAGGCGATCACATACTCTGTGATCTTCTGACCGCCTTCGTTCTTCAATTGTATAATCAGAAAACGATCTTGTTGACCGATCCAAACGCGCCCATCGGCTGCTGAACATACTAATCCAAGAATGTTTTTAGACGCGGCATAACGTTGCTGGCAAAACCTTCCATCCCGTCGACTTGCGCTCGGATACTTTGGACGGACGTCGTCAATCTGTGCTTCTACCGTGAAACAGTGGTCCGAAAATCTGACGAGAATGCCGACCGGCACGGCTTGGTCGGAAAGAAGATTGATAATTTGATCATCCAAATGAGTCAGATCGAATTCGTCTTCTCCAATTTTGAAAATTCCCCAGGTCAGAATGCAACCTCAACGTTTTCTAGATTTCAGTTACACTCTATTTAGAATTTGTGCCATGGCCACAGGCGTGATCCAATTTTCGCTGCTCATGTGAGCTGCGATCATTTGAGCGCCCACAAGAACTCACGCATCAAGCCGACGGTCTGTGCCGTCGGCTTTTGTGTGTAGGGGCGTTTGCCGTCGCCTGCGAACCTGCTTCAATGCGGGCAACCGGCGGCATCTCCGATGTCACAAGACCGCCGGGCTGAAAGGGACAGCTGGGCATGAAGGATTTCGCAGGACGCATCGCCGTCATCACCGGAGGCGGCACCGGCATGGGCCGCGAACTGGCCCGGCAATTGGTGGCCGAGGGTTGCAACGTCGCGATGTGCGACGTCTCCGCGAGCGCGATGGCCGAAACGAAACGGCTCTGTGAAATCGAACGCCTGCCGCAAGGGCTTCGCATCACCACGCATGTGGCCGATGTCTCCGACGAACAGCAGTTGCTGCGATTTCGCGACGAGGTCGAAGACCAGCAAGCGACGGACAAGATCCATCTGCTGTTCAACAATGCCGGCATCGGCGGCGGCGGCAGCATGATCCACACCAGCCGCGACCAATGGGAGCGCACCTTCAACATCTGCTGGGGCGGCGTCTATCTCGGCACGCGCATTTTCCTGCCGATGATGCTGAAGGCCGACGCGGGCCACATCGTCAACACCTCCAGTGTCAACGGTTTCTGGGCGTCGATCGGGCCGACCGTCCCGCACACGGCCTATAGCGCCGCCAAATTCGCCGTGAAGGGATTCACCGAAGCGCTGGTCGGCGATCTCAGGCTGAACGCGCCGCATATCAAATGCTCCGTCGTGATGCCCGGTCATATCGGCACTTCGATCATCGGCAACTCGCGCGCCATCCAAACCGGAGACGACAGCGGCCAGCTGACGCCGGATGAAATCGCGGCGACGCGAACGCGCCTGGCTGCGGCGGGGACCGACACGTCCGCGATGTCCGACGCTCATATTCAGGCGGCCGCCACCGAGCGCGCGCGGATGTTTCTCGAAGAGGCGCCGATGACGGCGGCGGCGGCCGCGACAATCATTCTCGACGGCGTCAAAAATGAGCGCTGGCGCATTCTCGTCGGCGACGACGCGCATGCGATCGACACCCGCGTGCGCGCCGCGCCCGATCAAGCGTATGAGGTCGATTTCATCAAAAGTCTCGTGAGCCAAATCGGCTGGCGGTTGAGCTGAGGGCGAGGACCATGCAGGCGGATACGACGAGTGCCGAAACGCAAATGGTCGATGCCGCGACGCTGGTCGCCGATCTCAACGCATTGTTGCGGCTGAAGACCACCGTCATCGGCATGAAGATGTTCGCCTCGGTGGCGGAGATGCAGGCGATCCCGAAAATCCGCCGGCCGAGTGCGGTCCATACCACGGATCAGATCGTCAGCATGGCGTCGCGGCTCGGCTGGACGGTCGGCATCACGGCGGACGATCTGGTCGGCGCGCAATGTCGTGCCGTGATCGGTCTCGCGCCGCGCGACGAGAAATTCATGTCCGGCCAAAATTATGTCGGCGTCTGGCACGGCACGGCGGAGGACGCGCGGAAGCGGCAGGAGGCGCTCGATGTGGTGCCGGCCGGCCGCTACGAGGCGTTGGTGGTGAGCCCGCTCGCCAGCGGACGGCTCGATCCGCCGGACATCTGTCTCGTCTATGCGACGCCGGGCCAGATGATCATCCTGATCAACGGACTTCAGTATACGGGCTACAAAAAATTCGAGTGGGGCGTCGTCGGCGAAACCGCATGCGCGGATTCGTGGGGCAGGGCGTTGAAGACCGGCGAGCCGAGCCTGTCGTTGCCCTGTTATGCGGAGCGGCGCTATGGCGGCGTGCCCGACGAAGAAATGCTGATGGCACTCTCGCCGGCGCATCTTGCGAAAGCGGTCGTCGGCATGAAGGCGCTGGCGAAAAACGGGCTGCGATATCCGATTGCGCCGTACGGCATCCAGGCCGACGTGCGCGCCGGCATGGGCGTCTCCTACGCCAAGACGTGAAGCCTAGCGCGGCAGTTCGCCGGGCCGCGCCGTGCGGACGTGCGTTTGCGTTGCGACGAACATGCCCCACATCGCGCCGAGCATCAGCCAGAAATGCCGCCAGTGGTCGGTATCGATGATAAAGCTTTCGCCGACGGTGCCGAGAAAGGCCGAGAAAATCGCGAGATAGGTTTTCTGCCACGGCACCGGCACGAACAGATAACGGAAGCCGAGCACGACGGTGACGAAAATCAAAACGGGATAGCAAATGCCCGATATCCAGCCGCCCGACATGAAGGCGTTGAGATAGGAATTGTGGGTGTCTTCGGGAAAAAACTTGGTGAACTGCAACGGCCCGATGCCGAGCGGCAGGTCCAGCGCCATCTGCGCACCGAGAATATGCCGACCGAAGCGACCGAAACGGCCGCCGTCATAATTCTGCTCGAAGCTGGCGCGTTCCTTGAACAGCCCGCCGACGGAATCGACGGACAACAACGCCAGCACCAGCACCGCCACGGCGGCGACCGCGGCGATCGACATGATGACGATCCGCGAGCGCTGCCGCGTCGAGCCCGACGTCATGAACATCAGCAGCAGCATGACCCCGGCGGTCAAGACCATCTGACCCCACGCGGCCCGCGAGAACGCCAGCAGCAAGGCGATCCCCATGATGCCAAGGGCGATGCCGTTGCGCAGTGCCTTGCCGAATTTTTCGGTGACGAGATTTTGCAGCGCGAACAGCGCCGGCAAAATCAGGAATGCCGACAGCACGTTGGGATCCTTGAACGTGCCGCTCGCGCGCGAGTAGAGCGTGAAGATACTGCGCGTGCCGGGGATCAGGCCGAAATAACCGATAATGCCGGCAAGCGACGCGATGATGCCGCCTGCGATCAGCCCGCGTTTCAACAGATCGAGCCGCGACAGGGTGTCTTCCGAGAACACCATCGCGAAGAAGATCACCGTCACCGCCATGTACCATGAGGTGAGGATCCAGTTCACGATCGGCTTCTGATCAAGCATGTAAGCCGCGCAGATCGTGTAGCCGAAGTTCAAACACAGCAATAAAATCAGCAACGGCACGAAGACCAGCCGCATCCGCAAGCCCGTCGCGAAGAACACGATCATCGCGCCGAGCGTCGCCAACTCGTAAGGGCTCGGTTCGACGATGACGATCGCGCCGCCCGCACCGATCGACCACAGCAACGCGCGCTGCAACGACGCGACGCCGGGTGCGATCGGCATGGCACCGAATGCTTGCTGGCCGACGAGGCTGTTACTCATAACGCATTTAACTTTCGCAACTGACACAGTGCCCGGCCGCGCGATGGCGGTCGGTTCAATAGGCGTTGTCGGTCTTCAGCAAGGCGATGGGCGTACGAAGCAAGATGTAGGCATCGAACAGCACCGACCAGTTTTCGATGTAATAAAGATCGAACTCGACGCGCTTCTGGATTTTCTCTTCGCTGTCGATCTCGCCGCGCCACCCGTTGATCTGCGCCCAACCGGTGATGCCAGGCTTGACGCGGTGGCGTGCGAAATACCCGTCGACGGCTTCGTCGAACAAGCGGGCCTGCAATTTGCCCTGCACCGCATGCGGACGCGGACCGACGAGCGAGAGGTTGCCCTTGAAGACGACGTTGAATAGTTGCGGTAATTCGTCGAGGCTCGTCTTGCGGATGATGCGGCCGACGCGCGTGACGCGGCTGTCGTTCTTGGTCACGACCTTCGACGCAAGCGGATCGGCATGTTCGTGGTAGAGCGAGCGAAACTTGAACACGTCGATGCGCTCGTTGTTGAAGCCGAAGCGCTTCTGCTTGAACAGGACGGGACCGGGACTGTCGAATTTGATCGCCAACGCGACCAACGCCATGATCGGCGAGACGAGCAGCAGGATGATCGCACCGACGCCGCGATCGAACGCGTGCTTGAGCACCTGATCCCAATCCGTGATCGGGGCTTCGAGCACGTCGAGCGTCGGCACGTCGCCGATATAGGAATAGGAGCGCGGCCGAAAGCGCAGCTTGTTGGTATGCGCCGACAGACGGATATCGACCGGCAGCACCCAGAGCTTTTTCAGCATTTCTAGAATGCGGATTTCGGCCGAGATCGGCAGCGCGAACAGCACGAGATCGATCCGGGTGCGGCGTGCGAATTCGACGACGTCGTCGATCTTGCCGAGCTTCGGGCTGCCGGCACAGGTCTCCAGCGACCGCGCGTCGTTGCGGTCGTCGAACACGCCGAGCACGTGGATGTCCGAATCCTCCTGCGCGTTGATCGCGTGAATCAGTTGCTCGCCGTTGATATCCGCGCCGACGATGATCGTGCGACGTTCCAACCGACCATGACGCGCCCAGCGCCGGACCAGTGCGCGCAATGCAACGCGCTGCGACAGCAACGCGACGAGGCCGGCGGCGAAGAAGCCCGCGAGCCAGACGCGCGACACGGAGTCACCGAGCTTGGCGAAGAAAGACACGCCGATGAACAGGAGAAATACGAAAGCCCAGGTCGAGACCATCCGCGACGTCTGGCGAACGTGACCGCGAAACACCTGAAGGTCGTAGATGCCGGACGCTTGGAAACAAATCACTGCGGTTACCGCGACGCCGATGATCGCGCTCGCGAACTCCCACATGAAGCCGTTTTGCGGGACGACGTAGGCGAAATAAAGCGACAGGCCGATCAGGCTCAGCATGACGAAATCGACGAGCCTGACGCCGCCGGCGATGACGATCGGCGAATAGGCGGCACGCACTTTTTGATTTGTGACGTTCAGCGCTGCGGGCGACAGGCGGCGGCGGCGCTCGAACTTGGGCGCGCCCGCGCCCATGGCGGCTTCGGCCGTAGCCGCATCGAACATCGAACGGGCGTTGATCGGTTCCACTGTGTTATCCGCTGTTGCGCGTGTGACCGCGCTCGCGCAACGAGGCGCGAAGGCTTTGCTTTGCCACGACAGATAGCAACAGAATCGGAATATTTCGTTATCGCAAACCTATAGTTAACGTTTCGCTAAAGCATCCCGATAGCTGGCGAGAACGCCGTCGACCATCGCGTTTTGCGAGAAATGCTGAAAAATGCGCTCGCGCAAGGTTTGTGCGCGCGCAAGCACGGCCGTGCGATCGTCGAGCGCGGTCTCGATGGCGTCGGCCATCGCGCCGACGCTGCTGGACGTGAACAACGCGTCGCGATGCGTGGCGAACACCTCCGGGATGCCGCCGACGTCGGCGGCGATCATCGGGATGCCTGCGGCGGCCGCTTCGATCACGACATAGGGCATCGAGTCGCCGCGCGACGGCACCACGAGCAGCCGGCCTTTCGAGAAGCCGTAGCGCGCCTTGACGTGACCAAGGAAGCGCACGGCGGTCTCGAGCCCCAGACTGGCGATTTGTGCTTTTAGCGCCGATGTCTCTTCGCCGTCCCCGGCGAGAGTCAGGGTCACGTTACGGCCATCCGCCCGCAATCGCGCGACGGCGTCGATCAACAAATCAGCACCTTTGATGTGACGAAATTCGCCGACGTAAACCAAATCGGTCGCGTCGTCGGCCAGCGGCACCGGATCGAACTCCTGCCCGTTGACGCCGTTGAATACGCAGCGCACCAGCGACTTCGGCGACCCGATGTTGCGTGCATAGGTGTCGCGCGCGAAGGCGCTTTCGAACAGAAACAGGTCGGTACGCGGCATCAGCACGCGTTCGAGCATTCCGTAGAACGCGCCTTTTTTGGTGTCGAGCGGGTAGTGCAGCGAGCCGCCATGCGGCGTGTAGACCCGGATCGCCGATTTCGAGGCACGCCGCATCCGAATGAACGCGCCGGCCTTGGCACCATGTCCATGCAACACGTCCGGGCCGGCGTTTCGGATCAAACGCTGAAGTTGCATCCAGACCAGCGGATCGCTCGCGCTCGGTTCGCGGCGGATCGCGAGGCGATGGACGCCCAGCGCCAATCTTGGTGCGATTTCAGCCAGAGCCGCTTCGGCGCGTTCGCCGCCGGTCAGGCTATCCGTGATGATCCCGACGTCGTGGCCGCGGTCGATCTGCCCGTTGGCGAGATCGAGGATGTGCCGAAAAATGCCGCCAACCGGCGCGCGCGTCGCGTGAAGGATGCGGAGGGGCTCGGCGTTGGACACGGTCATGACAATCTGAAATCGACAAATGAACTCGCTTCATTTGCCGGTTCGGCGATTAAGAATCCGTGTCGGGACGCCGAGACGGGCGGCCCAAAGCGATATTAACCCGGCAGCAACCTTAATCGAATTTAGTACGGGAAATGATTTGGACCCATCGTGGTGCCGCAGGAGTATGCCATGCTTTTCGCATTCTGGCGTCGGAGCAACGACGAAACCAAAGCGGAGAAGCCGCATAAGCCGTCTCTGTTCGAGGCGATGAAAGGCATGATGCCACGGCCGGTCGCAAAGCCGCCCGTCGTCAGGACGGAGCCGACGATGAAAGCCAGCGCACCGGCGCCGGTCCGCGCGCCGCAACCGCCGGACAACGGCGATCTCGATCTGCGCGCGATCTGGCAAACGCTGGTGCGTCGCAAATATTTCGTCATCGTGCCGACGATATGCGCAATGGTCTTGGCCATTCTCGTCGTCAACATGATCACGCCGCGTTACAAATCCGAAGCCCGCATTCTGATCGACGGACGCGAGAACATCTTCCTGCGCCCGAACGGCGAGCGCGCCGAGGAGCGCACGTCGCTCGATGCCGAAGCCGTAACGAGCCAGGTTCAGCTCGTGCTGTCGCGCGATCTTGCCCGTGAGGTCATCAAAACCAACAAACTTGCCGAGCGGCCGGAGTTCGATCCGGTTTTGCAGGGGACGTCTCCCATCAAAACGCTGCTGGCGTTGTTCGGCATCGGCCGCGATCCGTTTCGCCTGACGCCGGAGGAGCGCGTGTTCGATGCGTATTCCGAGCGGCTGACGGCGTTTGCCGTCGACAAATCCCGCGTCATCGTCATCGAATTCCAGTCGCGCGATCCGGACCTCGCCGCGCGCGTCGTCAATTCGATCGCCGACGGTTACCTCACGATGCATCAAGGCTCGCGCCAGGATCAGGCGAAATCCGCCGGGCAGTGGCTGTCGGGCGAGATCGACACGCTGCGCAAGAAGGTTGCCGAAGCCGAAAGCCGCGCGGACGATTTCCGCTCGAAATCGAACCTGTTCATCGGCACCAACAACACCTCTTTGTCGAGCCAGCAGTTGAGCGAAATCAACACGCAGCTCAATGCCGCGCGCGCCCAAAAGACCGATGCCGAAACCAAGGCCCGGTTGATCCGCGAATTGCTCAACACCGGCAGGCCGATCGAAGCGTCCGACGTGATGAACTCGGAACTCACGCGTCGTCTGGGCGAGCAACGCGTGACGTTGCGCGCCCAGCTCGCAGAACAGTCGTCGACGCTGCTCGACCGTCATCCGCGCATTCTGGAATTGAAAGCGCAGTTGGCCGATCTCGATCGGCAGTTGCGTGACGAGGCGAGCAAGCTGTCGCGTTCGTTCGAAAACGACGCCAAGCTTGCCGGCGCCAAGGTCGAGGGCCTGAACGGCAATCTCGATCAAATGAAAAAGCAGGCGACCGCGACCAATGGGCAGGACGTCCAGTTGCGCGCGATGGAGCGCGAAGCCAAAGCCCAGCGCGATCTTCTCGAATCGTATTTGGCGAAATATCGCGAAGCCACCGCGCGCGAGAATATCGACGTCGCGCCGTCGGATGGCCGCATCATTTCGCGCGGCTTCGTCTCGAATATCCCGGCCTATCCGAAGAAACTGCCGATCGTCTTGATCGCGACGCTCGCGACGTTGATGTTGACGTCAGGCTATATCGCGACGGCTGAGTTGCTGCGCATGACCGCGCCGCGCCCCGCTGCACCCGTGCAGTCGGCCGGTCAATTTGCAGCGCCTTCGCTGGTTTCGCCGATGCCCGCGGCTCGGCCCGGAAGCGATCTGTCGATGGTCGCGGCGGCGTTCATGGCGGCGGGTGCCGGCGCGCGGAAGATTACGGTGCTCGGCACGGGCCGCGAAGACGGCATTGCCATGACGGCACTGGCGCTGTCGCGTAAGCTCGCCGAACAGGCCAAAGTCGTGCTGGTCGATCTATCGACGGCCGCCGTGACGATGAACGCGGCTGCGATCGATCCGTCGTCGCCGGGGCTGTCCGAATTGGTGTTGGGCGAAGCGTCGTTCGGACAGATCGTGACGCGCGATAAGATGTCGTCGCTGCATCTGGTCGGCGGCGGACGACCGGGCGCGGACCGCGAATTGCTGCAGTCACCGCGTCTGTCGATGACGCTCGATGCGCTGCTGCGGGTTTACGACCATGTCGTGCTCGATGCCGGCACGGCAACGGATCTGCCAGCCAATTTGCTGACCGCGCAGGCGCGTGCGGTGCTCGTTCCGGATGTCGCGATGAGCACCGACGCGCAAATGACGATGGCGCAGCAGTTGAAGGCGGTCGGCTTTTCCGATGTCACCATCCTGCACCGCGTCCCTGCCGATGCAGCGCTCGCGCCGCGTGTCGTGGCGGCCTGAGCCAGCTTATATTCCATGAAAGGCGGCCGCGCATTG
>JANMAN010000461.1:0-6789 GCA_031359885.1 Tardiphaga sp.
CATCGCAGGCAGACCCTGACCGCACAATTGGTCGGCTATCTCTCCGGCGCGCTCGTGATGGCGATCTATTCCTATGCCGGAATCATTTCGCCGATGCTGATTACCGCGTTTTTGGCATGCGGTTCGCTGACGATCGGTTGCTTCCTGTTCCTGTCCGAGTGCGGGTTCAACGATCGATGGGAGGATCATTATCTCCCGTTTCCGCAGGTCCTGACGAATACGACGGTGCAGATCGGATTTCTGATCATGGCTCCGGAAATCGGTTACATTTTTCTGAGCTGCCTGTTCGTCATCTTTTCGTTTGGCGCTCTGCGAATGTCATGGCGGCAGTCGGTGATCGCGTTGTCGCTGATGACACTCGGTGTGACGCCGATTTTCCTGATGAGCGCCGATCCGGTTTCGTTGCCGGCCGACACCCAGCCGGAACGCATCGCGGCCGCGATTTGTTTTATCCTGACGATAGGTCAGTGCGCGTTCGTCGGACGCTTCGGCAGCTCGCTGCGCAACCAACTTTATAAAAATACGCAGGAGCTCCAGCTCGCCAATCAGCGGATCGAGGAATTGGCTGAGATCGACGAGTTGACGGGCGCGCATAATCGCCGCCGCATCATGCGCATCCTCGACGATGAAATCAGCCGTGCCGTTCGGCTAAAACATCCCTGCTCCGTCGCGCTGATCGACATCGACTGGTTCAAACGCATCAACGATACCTTCGGCCATCCCACCGGCGATGAAGTGTTGCGAACGTTTGCGATCGGCATGTTCGCGAATATACGCGTGATCGATGCGTTCGGCCGCTATGGCGGCGAAGAGTTTCTGATGGTTCTTCCGGAAACGCCGAACGACGAGGCGTTGCGGACCTTGAACCGTCTGCGGACGATCGCAGCGGATCTCGACTGGTCCACCTTGGCACCAAATCTGTCGCTGTCCATATCTGCCGGCGTTGCCACGCTGCTTCCGAACGAGACCGCCGAAAGCGTGCTCGCCCGCGCCGATGCCGCCCTTTACACCGCAAAACGTAACGGCCGAAACCGCGTCGCCAACGCCTGATATTTTTCAAGGCGGAGAATCCGCCGACTATTTTGATTTTCTTTTGCAGGACGCAAAAACGATGACCGCGACTGTGACGATAACTGCAACGCTTCTGGACGAGTTGCAGAACAGCCTTGCGCACGAAAGCTTGGCGCGACGGGTCTACACGCTGCGCCGGGTCGCGGACCTGTTTCTGGGCCACTGCGTCGATTATTCCGACGACCAGATCGCGGTGTTCGACGATGTGTTCACCTGCCTGATCCAGAAGATGGAAAGTTCGGCGCTGGCCCTTCTGGCGGAACGCCTTGCACCGGTCCCGAGCGCGCCGCCGCAAACCATCCGCGCACTTGCTTTCAACGATCTGATCGAAGTCGCAGCGCCGGCGCTGTCGCAATCCGAACGTCTCGACGACGATCTGCTGATCGAAAACGCGCGCAGCAAGAGCCAGGCTCATCTGCTTGCGATTTCGACCCGCCGCCGGATCAGTTCGGGCGTCACGGACGTATTGGTGGCGCGCGGCGACGACGCCGTGGTGCACTCGACCGCAAACAATCCCGGTGCCGAGTTCTCGGAGCACGGGTTCGCGACCCTCGTCGGTCGGGCCGAGCTCAATGATTCGATCGCGACGTGCGTGGCGATGCGGCCGGATATTCCGAGGCATCATTACCTGAAGCTGATCGCACGCGCGTCCGATACCGTGAGGGCGTCGCTCGAAGCAGCCCACCCGCATGCTCACGAACAAGTCGCGCGCGCGCTCGACGAGGTCGCGCGCCGCGCGCGTTCCGCCAAACAGGCCGTCACGCCGCACACCGAAGTGGCTCATGCTTTGGTGCGTTCGCTGTTCGAGGACGGCCGGCTCGACGAGACTCAGGTCGCGGCCTTTGCCGACGCCGAGAAATTCGACGAAGCGAATGCCGCCATCGCCTGTCTCGCCCAGGTCACGGTCGATCTCGCGGAGACCATCATGATCGAAGCGCGCATCGAGGGCATTTTCATCCTCGCCAAGGTCTCGAATTTCACTTGGCCGACGGTGCAGTCGATCATCGCGATGCGGGCAAAGCTCTCGAATTTCGTTCCGACCGAAACCGCCGAACACCGCGAGGCTTATGCCAGGCTGCGATCGTCTACCGCGCAGCAAGTGCTGCGTTTTCATCGCATGCAGCAAACAACGGCCGCTGTTGCGACGGGCTGATAGCACCTGCTGCCGGCTCTGACTGATTCGGCAGCAGATTCTCTGCCGCCACATCGGCGGCGTCTTAATTCCCTGTTTCTGCCCCGCTCTGGCCATGTCGGCCTTGTCTCTGGACCTTCGGGACAGACAGACGGGGAGATTGCCATGGTTGCGGCCACCACCATCACCAAGGCGTTATGCGGGCGTGTCGGCGCGATGTTTGTCGCGTCGGCTTTGTTGTTCTGTATATCGGCACCGGTTCGCGCGAACGATGCCGCCGAGACTGCGGCTGCACCGGCCGAACAGGTTGAGAGTGCGGGCAAGCCGGTCGCGTTGAACAAATTCACCAAGCGCAAACGCGTCGCGAAAGCGGCCCGAGCACAAAAGCCGCGCGTCATCGCGAAAGGCTATCGTCGCAAGGCCCTGGAAGCTGCGGCCATTCCGATGAACGAAAACGAGAACGACCCCGCAGCCATCTCGGAATCCGTGGCCAATGCGAATGCGCAATGGCCAGCGCCCGACACCAGCGTGCAGCCCGTCACTGCGACGCCTGCGTCGACGCAGCCCGCGACGCCCGGCGTCATCGGCTCCGATCAGCTCAACGAACTCGACAAGAGCGTGAGCGACGCGCCGAAGGGCGACGATGCCGCGAGCCAGATTGCCACCAAAATGGCAGCGCAGGTTGCGCAGAATTCGTCGCAGGCGGCCGGCGTCAACGTACCGACCACGGCCACACCTGCGATGTCCGCGATGGCATCGGCCGACAAGCCGGAAGTGGCGAGCACCGACAATGGCGCATGGGATCAGAGTTCGCTGATCGGCAAGATCTTCATCGCCTTCGGCGGATTGCTGACCATCGCATCCGCCGCGCGGATGTTCATGGCGTAAGCCTTTGTCATTGCGAGGAAACAGTGGTCCTCTTTTTTGAGGACCGCTGTAACGAAGCAATCCAGTTCTTTTTTTGAAATCTAAGAACTGGATTGCTTCGCTCCGCCAGACTGGCGAATTCGCCGGTCTGGCGGGCTCGCAATGACAATCGCTTGCGAGATCATCCCCTCCCCTTGAACCTCATGCCGGCCCGAGGCAGATTGCGCGCGGCCGCGAGACCCGCGGCGGCGAATAGTCCGGGATGACCTCATGAGCTACGAACACATCATCGTCGCGCGCAAAGGCGCGGTCGGACTTCTGACGCTGAACCGGCCGAAGATGCTCAATGCTTTGTCGTTCGGGGTGTTCGCCGAAATTAAGGTCGCGATCGACGAACTCGAAGCCGACGAGTCGGTCGGCTGCATCGTCATCACCGGCAGCGAAAAAGCATTTGCAGCCGGCGCTGATATTAAAGAGATGCAGCCCAAGAGCTTCATCGACATGCACACCAGCGACTTCACGCAGATCGGCGGCGACCGCGTCGCCACCTGCCGCAAACCGACCATCGCGGCGGTGTCAGGCTACGCGCTGGGTGGCGGCTGCGAATTGGCGATGATGTGCGACATCATCATTTGCAGCGACACCGCGAAGTTCGGTCAGCCGGAAATCACGCTCGGCACCATTCCCGGCATCGGCGGCACCCAACGCCTCACCCGCGCGATCGGCAAATCGAAGGCGATGGATTTGTGTTTGACCGGCCGCATGATGGATGCGGCCGAAGCCGAACGCTCCGGCCTCGTCAGCCGCATCGTGAGCGTCGATAAACTGATGGACGAGGCGATGGCGATGGCCGACAAAATCGCGGCGATGTCCCGCCCAGCCGCCGCGATGGCCAAGAGCGCAGTCAATCGCGCGTTCGAGACGCCGCTGACCGAAGGCCTCAAGGTCGAACGCGACCTATTCCATGGGACCTTCGCGCTCGAAGACCGCAGCGAAGGCATGGCCGCCTTCAACGCCAAGCGGCCGGCAAACATCAAGAACCGGTGATTTCCGTCGCGGCTTGAACCATTGTGCCCGGCGCGCAACAGCCGACCACCAATCGAAGAATGGCTCGATGGTCGCATTCCACCGACCTGTTTCGCCGCCTATGATCCCGAATAACAAAGCGAAATGGCGCGCATAACGTCGTCGCAGGGAAGTTGCGCACGCGGTGAGGCGTTGTCCACCGGACGGTTTGCCGAAGACGGCAACGCCCTTTAAACAAATCACGACGGGACATCGGCGGGGGCAGATGTTCGGGGAAGCTGCGGGAAAACATGGTTCGGCGTATCGGAAGACTCGAACGCGTTGGCCGACGCAGCTTTCGTGCGGCCGTCTTGGCGACCACAGGCATCGCAGCGCTGATCGCGGGAGGCGTGGCGCAAGCCGAGACGGTGCCCGAGGCGCTCGTTCGCGCCTATCAATCCAATCCGTTGTTGAATGCCGAGCGCGCGCGCCAGCGTGCCACGGATGAGAACGTGCCGCAGGCCCTAGCCGCCTACAGGCCGCAGATCGTCGCCGGGCTCAGCTATGGGTTGCAGGAGGTGCGCAACCTTTTGCCCGGCAACACTGTCGCATCCGCGTCGCTGAAGCCGTGGACCATCGGCCTGACGGTGACGCAGATATTGTTCAACGGCAATCGGACCGCCAACAACGTCCGCATCGCCGAACTGCAAGTGCAGTCCGGCCGAGAGGCCCTGCGTAACGTTGGCCAGGGCGTGCTGCTCGATGCCGTCACCGTCTATCTCAACGTGCTCGCCAACCAGTCGCTTGTCGAAGCGCAGAAGTCGAACGTCTCCTTCTTGCAGGAGACCTTCAACATCACGACCAAACGCCTCAATGCCGGCGACGTGACGCCCACGGACACGGCGCAGGCCGAGGCCCGGCTCAGCCGTGGCCGCGCCGATTTGAATGCCGCCGAAGTCGCGCTCGCCATCAGCCAGGCCACCTACGCCCAGGTGATCGGCGCGGCTCCGACCAAGCTTATGCCGGCCGAACCTGTCGATCGGCTTGCACCGCGTAACCGTGAGGACGCGATTTCGCTGGGCACCAAGAGCCACCCGGCGGTTTTGGCTGCGGGCTACGACGTCGATGTCGCGACCACCGTCATCCGCGTCGCGGAGGGCACGCTTTTGCCGACCGTGACGTTACAGGGCAGCGCCAGCCGCTCCGACCAGTCGGATCAGACGCTGGGCACGTTCCGCACCGATCAGGCATCGATCGTCGGCCAGGTCACCGCGCCGATCTACGATGGCGGCCTCGCCGCCGCACAGACGCGCCAATCCAAGGAACTGAGTTCACAGAGCCGCCTGGTGCTCGAACAGGTTCGCAATCAGGCCCGCACTGCGGCGACCGGCGCGTGGGTCGCCAATGAGGGCGCAAAAATCGCCGTCTCGGCCGCCGAGTCCGAAGTCCGCGCCGCCGGCGTCGCCTTGCAGGGCGTACAACGCGAGGCCACGGGCGGTCAGCGCACCACGCTCGAAGTGTTGAACTCGCAGCAAGATCTGACCTCGGCAAAGGCCCGTCTGATCGGCGCGCAGCGCGACCGCGTCATCGCCTCGTATCAATTGCTCAGCGCGGTCGGCAAACTCGACGTCAGCAACCTTGGCCTCAACACGCCTGATTATCTGCCCCAGGTGCATTACCATCAGGTGCGCGACGCATGGCACGGCCTGCGCACGCCGTCCGGGCAATAAGTCAACTCGGCAAAACGACACGCGCGCGTCATCGCTGGTCTGCTATCCTCGCCCGATCCGGAGGGACATCCGGACGCACAGGGAGAGATGCGATGATGAGAGCATTCATGCTTGGCTGCGTGATGACCGCAGCCGCGACGACGGCGGCGTTCGCGCAGGACTGGACCAAATCCAAATGGGGCCCCACCGATGAGATCGGCGCCGCCAATTACATGAAGCCCGAGCTGGTGCTGAAAGCCGCGCAGCTCGTTAAAACCGGCAAGACCTACGCCCTCGGCATTCCCGTCGGTGCCGACACGCCCGCCTTCCCGCCGCGCAGCGTCAAGGTGACGGTGGTGCAGCCCGGACAGGCCGGCAATTCCGGCCTCGGACCGAACAAGGCGACCTACAACGACGACATGATCGACGGCTGGGTCGGCGTCGGCAGTCAGATGGACGGCCTCGGCCATCTCGGCGTCGAGCACGTCTATTACAACGGCAACAAAATCGCCGATTTCGCCGATCCGACTGGGTTGAAGAAGCTCGGCATCGACAAGGTCCCGCCGATCGTCACGCGCGGCGTGCTGCTCGACATGGCGGCTTATTTCAAAACCGATATCGTCAAGGAAGGCACCGCCTTCAACGTCAAGGAAATCGAGGACGTCGCAAAAGCGCAGAACGTCGAAATTCGTCAAGGCGACGTCGTGTTGTTTCACACCGGCTGGCTCGGCCTGCTCGGCAAGGACAACGCCCGCTACAATGCAGGCGAGCCGGGGCTTGGTGCCGAAGGCGCGAAATATCTGACCGGCAAGGGCGTCGTTGCCGTCGGGGCGGATACGTGGGGCGTCGAGGTGCTTCCATTCGAGGGCAAGAACATCTTCGAGGTGCACCAAATCCTGCTGGCCATGAACGGCACTTACATTTTGGAAAACATGGACACGGCCGAACTCGCCAAAGACAAGGCCTATGAGTTCTTGTTCGTGCTCGGCCAACCGCGCTTCAAAG
>JANMAN010000061.1:0-1706 GCA_031359885.1 Tardiphaga sp.
GCTGAGACACAACCACATCTGGGGACGGCATCTGCCTGTGACACAAGCCGGCCCCGTGCTCATGCCGATATTCGTTCGTCAAAGGTTAACGGCCGTCGAGCGCGCCCTATTCGTACAGATAGCCGACCGGTTTGCCTTCGGTCCGCAAGGGACGAACATCTTTTTGCGTGATGATCTTGCCGGCCAAGCCGTCGATCTCGTCGCGCTGCGTCGGCGTCCAGCCGCGCAACCCTTCCAAACCTTTCAGAAGGCCGAGCCGAAGCACCTGCGTGTTCTCGCCGATGCCGACCAGACTCGTCGACGTCTTACCGGCCGTGACGACATCGCCTGCGGTGAGTTCGAACGTCTTTCCGGCAGTGTCCTTGAATTCGGCCGTTCCGCGGATGACGCGGTACATGACGACCTTGCCTTTCGCGAACGACGCGGCATCGACGGCGTCCGAACTGCTTTTCGGCAGCAGCGACTGGCCCCGCGGATCGGTCGCGATGATGTGGCCCGTGACGAGATGACCGCTCGGAATTTCCATGCCGAGGTCGCGCACATAGATCGGCATGCTCGACGTCATGGCATCGCTGACCAGCGGCTTGAACAGCGCATCGAGCGCCAGCGGATCCTGCAACCAGAAGCCGGCGTCGGCCGGTCGATCATGCAGCGGATGGGTCCAGGCCACGCGCGGCGTTTCCGCCTCGTCGATCTGGTCCGGACCCACGATCGTCGGGTTCGGGAAAGTCGTCGGATCGGTAACGAACGCTTCGATGAACTTGCCGGAATAGCCCATGGAAAACGGGTCCGGCACCACCGTCTGCGGCGTCTTCAGGTTTTCGTCGGTCGGCATGCCCGACCAGGTGTAAAACAACTGGCGATGCACGATCGCGCTTTGCAGGATCACCGCGCCCGGGCCGACATTGTAGTAGCGCCCGTCATAGTCGAACGTGAACATGCCCGATGTGACCAGCACGAACTGGAAGCCGCCCGGCGGCAGATGAAGATGGAAATCGGTCGGGCCGGTGTCCTCGCGGTAGATCGGCAGGTTGGTCGCGACTTCATGAAGCAGGAAGGTTTCGTTGTTGGCGTGAAAGCCTTCGTTGGCGCGGCTGTAAAGCGCTTGCGGACGGTAGGTCGCCTCGTAGGTCGTGTCCTTATGGCGATCGATGGCGATGAAATCCTGATGGTTCAACCGCAGAGGCTCGCCGTTCGGGCGCGTCAGGCCCGACCATTTCATATCGACCGTCGCATGCATGTTCATGGCAACCTCCACGAGGGTGAGACGCCGACCCATGACGCTCGCCGCCGACAATTTCGGCAGCGCGCGACACCCGGTCCGCAACGTATGTTGCTATGCGAAAAATGCGCCAGCGATCATGTTGCATCGCGAAGCGGCATATAGGCTGAAACTGCTGAAAGTGGCGTCAGAAACGCCTGCCCTGTCGGGATTTCACGAGCGGTCGATGGCTCGCGGATAAGCAGGCAATGCCTGAAGTCGCGACACCCGCAGGTTTAGTTCTGCTCAATACTCGACCTCGAGCTCCTCGATGTCCTCCGGCTCCATCTTCGCCGCCGCGATCCATTCCTGCATCTCGGGCATGGCCATGATCGTCGCAGCATAGCGCGCGAGCTGATCATCGAGTTTGACGTCGTAGGTCATGAAGCGCGTCACGACCGGCGCATACATCGCGTCCGCCATGCTGCGCTCGCCGAACAAAAAC
>JANMAN010000062.1:0-1625 GCA_031359885.1 Tardiphaga sp.
GATTGTTAGTCAGGCAGGTCAAGTCCAGAATGAATTCCCTCTCCTCCCGTATCGCACTCGTCACCGGCGCGTCGCGTGGCATCGGTTATGCGACTGCGCTCGCGCTCGCCAAACAAGGCGCGCATGTGGTTGCGACCGCACGCACCGTCGGCGGCCTCGAAGACCTCGACGACGCAATCAAAAAGGCGGGCGGCAGCGCCACGCTGGTGCCGCTCGACCTCACCGATTACGACGGCATCGCGCGGCTGGGCGCAGCCCTCCACGAGCGCCACGGCAAACTCGACATTCTTGTCGGGAATGCCGGCATGCCCGGTCCGTCGTCGCCGCTCGGTCATGTGCCGTTGAAGCCCTGGCAGGATGTGCTCGCGCTGAACCTGACCGCCAATTTCCAGTTGATCCGCTGCATGGAGCCGCTGCTGAAATCCTCCGATGCCGGGCGCGCCGTGTTCGTCACGTCGAGTGTCGCGCATCAGGCCAACGCCTATCTTGGGCCCTATGCTGCGTCCAAGGCCGCGTTGGATACGATGGTGCGGGTCTGGGCCGCCGAAACGGCGACGACGCCGATGCGGGTCAATCTGTTCGATCCCGGTCCGGTGCGCACCCGAATGCGCGCCATCGTGATGCCCGGCGAAGACCCCGACACGCTGGAAACGCAAGATCGCGTTGCGGAGTTCATCGTGCCGCTGTGCTTGCCTGGTTGCACCGACAGCGGCCGGCTTTACGATTACGCCGCGCGCAGCTTTCAGGACTTTCGCGCGCCGGCCTGAGTCGCGGACAGCCGTCATCCTGAGCCGCGTCTCTGGCTGACGACCTCTTCGATTGACTCGTCATCATCGCCAGCATCAACTCCTGCCCAAGCGGGATGACCCGCAGTCAAAATCAGGGAGGATGCCATGACGCTCCAGTCATGTGCGCGCGCGATCGCTGCCGTTGCGATCACGCTGTCGATTACATCAATCGCTGCGCGCGCTGCCGACGTGCCCCGTTTCGAAGTCGATGCGTCGTGGCCGAAGCCGTTGCCGAACAACTGGATCCTCGGACAAGTCGGCGGCATCACCACCGATAAGGACGGCCACATCTGGCTGATCCATCGGCCGCGCTCGTTGACCGACGACGAAAAAGGGGCCGCGCTGACGCCGCCGCGCAGCAAGTGTTGCATCTCCGCGCCGCCGGTGCTGGAATTCGACGCCGAGGGCAACCTCTTGCGTTCATGGGGCGGACCGGGACCGGGATACGAATGGGTAGGCCGCGAACACGGCATCGAGGTCGACGATCAAGGCTTCGTCTGGATCGGCGGAAATGCCGACAATGACAATGCAATTCTTAAATTCACCAGCGACGGCAAATTCGTCATGCAGATCGGATCGATCGCGCCGAGCAAAGGCAGCAACGACACGACGCAGCTCGGCAAGCCGGCCGAGACCGCGATCGACAACGCCGCTAACGAAATCTACGTCGCCGACGGCTACGGCAATCGCCGCGTCATCGTGTTCGATGCGACCACCGGCGCCTACAAGCGGCATTGGGGCGCCTACGGCAACCGCCCCGACGACAGCAAGATTGCGGACTACAACCCGCAGTCACCGCAGTTCGGCAACCCCGTGCACTGCGTGCGCTTGACGCGC
>JANMAN010000474.1:0-4570 GCA_031359885.1 Tardiphaga sp.
CGACGCTGCCGGCAATACTGATTTCGTGGCCCCATCGTGCCGCTTAAACATCAGAGCAGACAACTGGCGCCAAGGATGACTGACCCAAAAGGATTTTCGACCCGAAAAGCTTCCTTACAAGCCAGCTTCGGAGGGCAACGCTCTATCCAGCTGAGCTACGGGTGCCTGCGGTCGATGTAGCCGATTGCGCTTGTCTCGGCAACGGCCGGGCCGGCGCGGGCGCTGTCACCAGTCACGCCTCGATCTTGACGCCTTTCCAGAACGCGACGCGGCCGGCGATGTTTTTGGCCGCAGGTTTCGGATCCGCGTAATACCAAGCCGCGTCGCGGTTTTCGGCGCCATCAACGGCGAGACTGTAATATTCCGCCATGCCCTTCCACGGGCAACTCGTCTTGTGTGTGCTTGCGACGAGATATTCGGATCGGACATCGTCCAGCGGAAAATAATGGTTACCTTCGACGACCTCGGTGCGATCGGATTCGGCGATCGTCGTTCCATTCCAAACCGCTTTGACCACGGGCAACTCCTTAAGCGTGATGGCGTCGCCCATAATCTAGGATCAAATCCGCGCAGAACAAGAAAGGCGGCATCGCCGAAGCGATGCCGCCTTTTTCGATAGATAAATGCGTGCGTGTTAGCCGCGAACCATGTTGATCGTCACATCGCGGATTTCGCCCTTCGACGTGATCGATACCAATTGCTTGTTGCCGCGTGTGGTCAATGTGAGGTTGGCGGCAAAGCCAGCGGCCTCGACGAAGACGTCGATCTGGCCGGCGTCCACGGTGCCCTGCAAATTGCCGAAGATGTGACGGCTTGTTTCGCTCCAGCTTCCGGTGACCTGATCGCCTTGGCTCGCGACGTTGCTGCTCAATTCGAATTTGTAGCTGTCGCTGGCGCAACGCAGAGTCTGCTTCAATGCGGTACCGCCTTCGACCTTATAAGTCGCGCGGCAGCGAATTTGCTCGGATGTGCCGTTCGCCAGCGATACCGTGCCGTTGCCGTTCCACGATCCGTCGAAGCCGGCGAACGGGCCGGACTGGGCCTGGCCAGCGGTTGCCGACAGCATCAAGAGAGCACCGATGGCAGCGGCTTTGAGGGCGGTGCGGGTCGTGATTGCGGTGAAGTTTGTCATGATTGTCCCGTGTGTTTCGTTGATTGAAATGGAATTGGTTAGGAGCGATCGGCCTTGGTCAGGCCGGCAATGAGAAGAACGGGAGCGGGCGCTTCGACCGGAGAACCCGAGTAAGAGAAGGTGCCGATGCCGGGCAGATTGCCCTGGCTCGATGACGGGCTCGACCCTGCGACCGACGGGCTGGCGAGGACGATGGCGGCGACGATGAAGCTGATGGATCGCATTGATTTTGCTCCGGTTTGGGGCAGCGCCGAACGCCGCGTTGTTGAGCAAATCAATAAGTCCGCTCCGTTTGCTGCCGATGGCGTCAAGCCTCGAAATGGTTTCGTGGCGCAGCAAAAATGTTTCGCGGTGCGGTGGAATGTTGCGCGCCAGAAAATGATTGCTATCTCAGTAGCTTAGAGGCCGAACTAGTGCCGCATGGGAACAAAAACCCGCGGTCTGTGTTGTCATCGTCGAAACTTTCAAACACCATGACCGTTTTGTGGCGGAGATAATTATGAAAGATTTTGCCAACGCATCCTTCCCGCCCGAGACGATCAAGGTGATGCAGCGCGCGCTCGAGAGCGCCGTCGCGACTTTGCCTCATCCCGTTAGTTCGGTTCACGTCCGGGCGATCGCCGAGACGATTTTGCGGACCGCTAAGGACGGCGAGCGCGATCCGAACACACTCCAGACCATGGCTCTGCTCGAACTGCAGCTCGGCGAGCGTCCTTAATCAGTCATCGTCTCCGTTTGAACGACGGGCGCATCTTGCATGCGCCCGTCGTTCTGTTTGATATGCCTCGCAACTGATAGGGGAGGCATCGATGGCGCGGCTCGACGGCAAAGTAGCAATCATCACCGGCGCGACCAGCGGCATCGGATGGCGCACGGCGGAAATCTTCGTCGCCGAAGGCGCGAAGGTGGTGATCGCAGGACGGCGCGCGGCCGAAGGCAACGCCCTCGCGGCTAAACTCGGCGATGCGTGTCGCTTCCTCAAGACCGACGTGACGGACGAGGCGCAGATGGCCGCCCTTGTCGCGCTGACGATCGACCAATTCGGTCGCATCGATTGCCTATTCAACAATGCCGGCGGTCCGGCGCAGACCGGCGGCATCGAAGGTCTCGCGGTCGATCAGTTCGGCGCGGCGATAGCGACGCTGGTGCGCAGCGTCATGCTCGGCATGAAGCACGTGGCGCCGCACATGAAGGCCCAAGGCTCCGGCAGCATCATCAACAACGGCAGCATCGCCGGCCGGCTCGCCGGCTTCTCGTCGTCGATGGTCTATGGCGCTGCGAAAGCGGCGGTCATCCACCTGACGAAATGCGTCGCGATGGAATTGGGCGAGAGCGGCGTGCGCGTCAACAGCATCTCGCCCGGCGCGATCGCGACCGGGATTATCGCCAAGGCGCTCGGCCTGAGCATCGAAGACGCCGAGAAAATGCCGGCCGTGATGCGCGAGGTCTATAAATCCGCGCAACCGATTCCACGCGCCGGCGTACCTGACGATATCGCGCACGCCGCTGTGTTTCTTGCCAGCGACGAATCCAGTTTCATCAACGGCCACGATCTCGTCATCGACGGCGCGATCACCGGCGGCAAGAACTGGAGCGCGCAACAGCAAGGATATGTCGGGCTGAAGCAGATGTTCGCCCGCCAGGGATAAAAATACTCGAATGCCGAAGATGCGATTGAAATCCGATCTGCCGCAGAAGACGTGCGAGGCCTGCGGCAGGCCGTTCACGTGGCGCAAGAAGTGGGCGAAGGTCTGGGACGAGGTCAAGACTTGCTCGGATCGCTGCAAAGGCGATCTGCGCCGCAAGCGTCGCGACACGGCCTCGTCATGACGACATTGCGGTTCGTGCTCGGCGATCAACTCACGCGGTCGCTCGCAGCGCTCAACGACATCGCCGCCGGCGATATCGTGTTGATGGTCGAGGTCGCCGACGAGACGACCTACGTCAAGCATCACAAGCAGAAGATCGCGTTCATCCTCTCCGCGATGCGGCACTTCGCAGACGAATTTCGCGACGAAAATATTCACGTCGATTACGTCAAGCTCGACGACCCCGGCAACACCGGCTCTTTCAGCGGCGAATTACAACGTGCGCTCAAGCGCCACAAAGCGTCCCGCGTCGTCGTTACGTCGCCCGGCGAATGGCGCGTGCTGGCCGACATGACGACGTGGCAGGCTACGCTCGGCATACCTGTGGACATCCGCGACGACGATCGCTTCTTTGCCACGCCGCAGCGCTTCGCGGATTGGGCGGCGAGCCGCAAGTCGTTGCGCATGGAGTTCTTCTATCGCGAGATGCGGCGCGAGAGCGACTTGCTCATGCAGGGCGACGACCCTGTTGGCGGACAATGGAATTTCGACAGCGACAACCGCAAGCGGCTGCCGAAATCGCTGCAATTGCCGCAGCGTTTCGGTTATGAGCCCGACGCGATCACGCAGGATGTGCTGGCGCTAGTGGCAACGCGCTTCGCCGATCATTTCGGCGACCTTGCGCCGTTCGATTGGGCGGTGACTCGGAGCGACGCACTGCGCGCGTTGCAAGAGTTTCTCGATCGCGCGCTGCCGAGTTTCGGCGACTATCAGGACGCGATGGCGACCGGCGAGCCCTTCGTGTTTCACGCCGTGATCTCGCCCTATCTCAATGCGGGATTGCTGACGCCGCGCGAAATCTGCGTTGCAGCCGAGCGCGAATACATTGAAAAGCGCGCGCCGCTGAACGCGGTCGAAGGCTTCATTCGACAGATCCTCGGCTGGCGCGAATATATCCGCGGCATTTATTGGCTGAAGATGCCCGACTATGCCGAAACCAATGCGCTGAACGCTGTGCGGTCGCTGCCCTGGCTCTATTGGTCGGGCGAGACCAAGATGCATTGCATGGCCGAGGCGATCGGACAAACCAAGCGCACGGCCTATTCGCATCACATTCAGCGATTGATGGTGACCGGCAATTTCGCGCTGCTCGCAGGCATCGTGCCGAAGCAGGTCGCGGAATGGTATCTCGTCGTTTATGCGGACGCCTATGACTGGGTCGAGTTGCCCAACGTCCACGGCATGTCGCAATTCGCGGACGGCGGATTGCTGGCGTCGAAGCCTTACGCGTCGTCGGGTGCGTATATCGATCGCATGTCGGATTTCTGCAAGGATTGCGCCTACGACGTGAAGGTTAAATCCGGGCCGACGGCGTGTCCGTTCAATTATCTGTATTGGGCGTTTCTGATCCGCAACGCCAAAACGCTGCGCGGCAATGTCCGCATGGCGATGCCGTATCGCACGCTGGCCGGTTGGGACGAGCCGCGCAAAGCCGCGATCACGGCGGAGGCGGAGCGGTTTTTGGATGGGTTGGCGGTCGAGTGATTCGTCATTCCGGTGCGCGGGCAATCTCGTGTCGAAATCGCCCGTGAGTTCTGGCAGACGTACATCGTCGCCAATACCGTCGACC
>JANMAN010000487.1:0-5927 GCA_031359885.1 Tardiphaga sp.
CGAAGATGAACGTCGACGACCTCGTCGCGATCGATATTCATACCCACGCCGAGGAGCCATGCGGCTGCCATGGCGACGACGGCTATGACGATTTCCAGGCGCAGATGGCGGAGTATTTCAAATCGCCGAACAAGCATCCGCCGACCGCGCAGGAAACCGCCGCCTATTATCGCGCGAAGAACATCGCGGCCGTGATTTTCCCGGTCGACGCCGAACGCGAGACGGGTTTTCGCCGTTACAATAATTACGAGATGCTGGAGATCGCGTCGGAAAATTCCGACGTATTGATTCCGTTTGCGTCGATCGATCCGCACAAGGGCAAGCTCGGTGTTCGCGAGGCGCGCAAGCTGATCTCGGACTACGGCGTCAAGGGCTTCAAATTCCATCCGACGATGCAGGGGTTCTATGCCAACGATCGCATGGCCTACCCGCTTTACGAAGCGATACAGGAAGGCGGCGCGATCGCGCTGTTTCATACCGGCCAGACCGGCGTCGGCTCAGGCATGCCGGGCGGCATGGGGATGCGGCTGAAATATTCCAACCCGATGTATATGGACGATGTTGCGGTCGATTTCCCGGACATGAAGATCATCCTCGCGCACCCATCCTTTCCTTGGCAGGAAGAGGCGCTATCGGTCGCGACCCACAAGCCGAATGTCTATATCGACCTCTCCGGTTGGTCGCCGAAATACTTCCCGCCGATCCTCGTGCGTTACATCAACAGCATCCTTCAAGACAAGATGCTGTTCGGGTCGGACTGGCCGGTCATCATGCCGGATCGCTGGATGGCCGATTTCGCCAAGCTCGAGATTCGAGATGAAATTCGGCCGAAGGTGCTCAAACAGAACGCGCGGAAACTGCTCGGCATATGATCTGCGACAAAATTCGCGCCGTCTTCATGAGGTGGTGATCGCTGCGCTCGTTCGAGCCGCGCGCTGTTCTTGACGAAGGCCTGAGCGATGAGTTTAGAGTCCGTTCGCGCTTTTTTCGCCGCTCACGCGCCCGAAATTGCAGTGCTCGAATCGCCGTTGAGTTCGGCGACGGTCGCACTTGCGGCCGAGGCGTTCGGCGTCGCGCCGGAGCGCATCGCAAAGACGCTGTCGCTGCGGATCGGCGAACGCGTGATCCTCGTCGTCACCAAAGGCACAGCCCGTCTCGATAACAAGAAGGCGAAAGCAACCTTCGGCGGCAAGTCGCGCATGCTCGATGCCGATGAGGTCGTTACACTCACCGGTCATCCCGTCGGTGGCGTCTGCCCCTTCGGTCTAGCGACACCATTGCAAGTTTATTGCGACATTTCGCTGAAGGAGTTCGACGAGGTCGTGCCGGCTGCGGGCTCCATTAACAGCGCAGTGAAAATTGCGCCTGACAGAATGGCCGAGCTCGTACAGGCCGAATGGGTCGATGTTTGCCAAGCGGCGATCGCGTGAGCGCGGGTGACCCGGAACGCTTTAGCGCCGGCTGGCTGCGTTTCGACCCACAACGGCCGACGCGACCGCGTCTGCTGACCCGGTTTGTGGCGGCCGTCTTTGGACTTCTCATTCTGTGCGGGTTGCTGACACTGGCGATCGGGCCTTAAGCGTTCCGCCGAAACAAATCAGGACTTCCGCACCGGCATCGACAAACGGTCAGTCCGATCACGTTCGGTGAGATCGATCACCGTCGCCATCGGCGCGGTCAACTCATAAACGTAGCTGACGTCGGTGAAAAAGCGTTTGGCATGTCCGCCAAGCGCTTCGGGCGCAACTCGTTCGAGAAGGATGATGCCGAAGTCGCTGTCCGGTTTGCGCGTCTGTTCCGACGTGTTGAATTCTTCCCATTTAAAACGGAAAATCGCGCCGTCTCCGTCGCCATGAATATCCCATTGCGCGATGACATTTGGATGTTTTCCCACCAGCGACAATCCTTCGTCGGTGTGTGAGGCCAGTTCAAAAAACAGCAACGACAGGCTCTGCGCCGCGCGCGCGCTGACCATAATGTCAGGCCCGTTGATTTTGATGCGGTCGGTGTGCGGGATCGCGCGCGGCTCGAACAGTCCCTTCAATGGCACGCCTTGCCACTGGCTTTCGCTCAGCAGCGACACCACGTTCGACATCGCGTGAATGCGTCCGATCAGCAATTCGCGCCCGACATCGATATCCGCGCCGTGACGCAGCGTGCGCGTCACGATCGACTGGATGACCGCCAGAATATTCTTCACGCGATGATTGAGTTCGTCGATGACGGCCGTCAGACGCCGTTCGAAGCCGATCCGCATATCGACTTCACGTTGAAGCCGAAGATTGTTGTAAGCGACATATCCGAACAGTCCGCAAATGATGCCGGTCAAGATGAGGCCTGCCGCTGCGACAAGCATTCCAAGCCGCATCGCACGTTGCTCGACATCGACCTTTGCGAGATAGCCGAGCGACCAGTCGTGGCCACCGAAGGTTACGATCCGCACGATCGGCGGCGAAACGTTATCGAGGGTCGCACGGACTGCGGCTGCTCCTTGGTCGTCGGCGAACAATTCGTTGTTGGGATCTCGCGGGTCCTTCACGACGACGGAGAATAACGACAGGTCGTCATTCGCCAGCATCAGCGGCGCGATTTCATAAGAAAAAGTAACAAACCCGGCGACCTTGTCCTGTTGCTGAACGGGTGCTGCCAGGACGATGCCGAGCGCCCCACTACGGTGGAGCAGCGGTGTTGGATCCGATGCGATCGGCTGCTTGTCTTCCATCGCCTTTTTGAGAATCGGACCGATGATGGAATGCTCGTCATAAGAACGGCCCGGAAAGCGGATCGTCTCCGCCGTTCGCGGTTCGACATCCATCAAGACATCGATCGGTTGGCTCAGCCGCGCCGTATCGCGTGGCGTATTATCGGTGTTGCGGATTGTCGGATCAGAATATCCTGCAGCCGCCAGTGCTGTCCGCGCTGCGCCAATTTCATCCGGCCGCACCCGCGCGATCCAGCTTGCGACTTTAAAATCGGTTTTGAAGGCGTAGATCGAAGCTCGCAGCGGCTCAAGCATATTGGCAGTCAACTGCGACGGCGAACGGAACAAGCCAGACGCGACACGGGCGAGCAACTCACGCTCGCTCATGCGTTCCTGCACAAGGCTGGCATGCGCATCAACCGCACGCGACAGCGCGATACGATCGACAGCGACGTCTTGTTTGTAGACCTGATAACCGGCAAAGCCGGACAACAATGTGCCCAGTAATGCCACCAAAGCGATGATGAAACCTAGCCGAACCAACGCGCTCACTCGAACCTAGGGCGTGGACATTCCGCATCCCATGGACGCTGCTGCGGTGAATGACCACAACCGAAGCGCCGATCTAACATCAAGTGTGACCAAGGGATCATCGTTAAGCAACCGGGTTCGCCGCGACCCGATTGAATTTACTGCAATCGGTGTGGACAGAAACACACTAAGCGAGCGCACTCTCGTTTGGTTCCGACAGATGCCCAACGGTTCAGACGGATTGCTTAAGACCGCCTTTGGACTCGATAAAAGCGACGATCGTGTCGAGGCCGGCGCTTTTCTTCAGATTGGTCATGACGAATGGCCGCTCGCCACGCATCCGCCGCGCGTCGGTGTCCATCTTTTCAAGCGACGCGCCGACATACGGGGCGAGATCGATCTTGTTGATGACCAGAAGATCCGAACGGGTGATGCCCGGTCCGCCCTTCGACGGGATCTTGTCTCCGGCAGCGACGTCGATCACGTAGATCGTGATGTCGGCCAGTTCGGGCGAAAACGTCGCGGCGAGATTGTCGCCGCCGGATTCGATGAGCACGACGTCCAAACCGGGGAATTTCGCACGCATGTCCGCGACGGCAGCGAGGTTCATCGACGCGTCCTCGCGGATCGCGGTATGCGGACAGCCACCGGTCTCGACGCCGGCGATACGGTCTGGCGTCAACGATCCCGAGCGCACCAAAAACTCGGCGTCCCATTTGGTGTAGATGTCGTTGGTGATCGCGGCGATGTCGTAACGCTCGCGCATCGCTTTGCAGAGCAGGTCCATCAGCGCGGTCTTGCCGGAGCCGACGGGACCGCCGATGCCGACACGCAGCGGTCCGTTTATCGTGATGCTCATTTCTCAACGTCCCGGATCATGATCTGAATAGCCTTGTATACTGAGTTTCGTGCCGCATCGAAGCGATATCGGCGCGGAAGGTCGCGCTGCCGAGATCGTCCAATGTCGCTTGCAAGGCGCGCGCCGCGGTCGCGTTGACGTCAGCTTCGAGCGCTACAAGCAGGCGCTGGCAATCGGTTTGTCCGAGCGGCACCAAGCGCGCACCCGCGGAAATCCAGTTCGACACGACGGCATGCAAAAACGCGTGCAGCGTCGCGCCGAGCGGCACTTGATGCGCAGCCCCAATGAGGCCGACAGCGACGGGATAGACGATCGGCCCGCCACAAGCGAAGATGGCGGTATCAAGGCAATCGCTACCCCAAGCCGCCCGCGCGATCTCGATGAACGCGCGGCCCTGAGACGAGGTTTCGAGATGCCGCTCGCGCGAGGGTGCGAAGGCGGCAGCAAGTTCGGCGATATCCCGCAGAGCGACTCTCTCGTCGGCTTGCGCCGCACGGAACGCATGCGCGAGAAACACCGCGTCGCAAAAGCCGGGTCCATCCGTCAGCATCGCGGCGAGCCAGTCGCGCAACGAGGCCGCATCGGTAATATCGCCGGCCTCGACTGCCCACTCGATGCCGCTGGAATAGGAAAACGCGCCGACCGGAAAGGCCGGCGACAGCCACGTCATCAACCGATAAAGCGACGCGGCGTCCGTTGTGGGCAGATCGTCAATGGCCGTGGTCATGCGAATGGTCGTGGCCGCAATGCTCCTCGTGAACATGACCGCGGTCGTGATGTGCATGAGCGTGAGCCGTAGCAGCTTCGGCGTAGGCCCCGCCCTCGGGATCGAAGGGTGCGTCGATCTCGATCAGGCGCGCGCCAAGCCCCTTGAGCATCTCTTCGATGACATGATCGCGCCGAACGCGAAGCCCGCGCGTCGTGATCTGCGTCGGCAGATGGCGGTTGCCGAGATGCCAACCGATCCGCACCAGATGCTGCGAGTCAGTGGCGCGAATTTCGATCAGAGGTTCGGGCGCAGCCACGACTTCGATGAGGCGACCATCATCGAGCACCAACGCGTCGCCGCCCCGCAACGCGGTCGCCGTTTCAAGATCGAGCAGGAAACCGAGGCCGCGCGTGCCCGTCATCGCGATTCGCCGACGATGGCGGTCGTCGAAATCTAACACGACCGAATCCGCCGGCGTGTCATGCCAGCGGCCCTGCCCCAACACTTGCGTGGCGCGGATCATCGGGTCCGGCTCACAGTATCTCGACCTTGCCGTCCGTGATGATCTCGATCACCGTCGGCGACATCTTCAGCGGTGCCGACAGCGCACGCCAGGTTTTCATATGCGGCGAACGGCCATGCGCGTTGAGGTCGTCACGCGTCTCCCAGCGCTCGACGACGACGAACGTATCGGGATCATTGATGCTGGTGTGGCTGTCGTAATAGATGCAGCCCTTTTCCTGCTGCGTGGCGGCGATGCATTCTTTCGCACCGGCAATGTAAGCCTCGCGGCCGTCCGGCTTCACTTTCGTAGTAGCGACAACGTAGATCATCGGCTCGCTCCTTTTGTCGTTATCGCACATCGACTTTTGCGGGCGTGATGACTTCGATCTTCGGCGGCGCGGCAAGACAGTTTTTGGCGATGCGGCCGAACGTCTTCATGTGCTCGCTCTTCCCGTGCGGGCCGAGCGCCTCGGCGTTCTCCCACTGTTCGACGAAAACCACCTTAGTCGGATCGGTCACGCTCTCGTGCAAGTCATAGGCGATGCAGCCGGCTTCCTTGACGGTTTCGGCGATGCAGGCTTTCGCGCCTTCGATGAGTTCGGCGCGCATTTCAGGTTTGATGG
>JANMAN010000516.1:0-5772 GCA_031359885.1 Tardiphaga sp.
GTTGGAGCGGATTTCGTTGATCTGGATCAGAACGGCGACGAATCCGAGCAGCGCGACGCTTGCCTGCGCCATTTGCGCGAGCGTTCCGAATTTCTGCCAGAATGCGACCGGGCGCGCCATGTTGCATCACTCCGCCGCGACCATTTTGGCCGGATCGAGAATGCCGATGTCGTCGATGCCGGCCTTGCGCGAATAATCGTCGATCCGCGCTTCGATCTCGGGGCGGAAATGCGCGATGAGACCTTGAATGGGCCACGCAGCGGCGTCGCCGAGCGCGCAAATCGTATGGCCTTCGACCTGCTTCGTCACTTCGAGCAGCATGTCGATCTCACGCTTCTGCGCGCGGCCCTCGACCATACGGTTGAGCACGCGCCACATCCAGCCGGTGCCTTCGCGGCACGGCGTGCACTGGCCGCAGCTTTCATGCTTGAAGAAATACGAGATGCGCGCGATCGCCGCGACGACGTCCGTGGACTTGTCCATGACGATGACGCCGGCGGTGCCGAAGCTGGATTTGACGGCCTTGGTGCCGTCGAAATCCATGATGAGATCCTGACAATCCGCGGCCGGGATCATCGGACACGACGCGCCGCCCGGAATGATCGCGAGCAGATTGTCCCAGCCGCCGCGAATGCCGCCGCCGTGCTTCTCCATCAACTCGCGGAACGGGATGCTCATCGCGTCTTCGACGACGCAAGGCGTGTTCACATGTCCGGAGATGCCGAACAGTTTGGTACCGACATTGTTAGCCCGCCCAATGCCGGCGAACCACGACGCGCCACGCCGCAGAATGTCCGGCGCGACCGCAATCGACTCGACGTTGTTCACCGTCGTCGGGCAACCATAGAGCCCGACATTCGCCGGGAATGGCGGCTTCAGGCGCGGCTGGCCCTTCTTGCCTTCGAGGCTTTCCAGCAATGCGGTTTCTTCGCCGCAGATGTAAGCGCCCGCGCCGTGCGCGACGTAGAGATCGTAGGGCCAGCCGTGGATGTTGTCCTTGCCGATCAGATTGGCCTCGTAGGCCTGGTCGATCGCGGCTTGCAGATGTTCGCGCTCGCGGATGAATTCGCCGCGCACATAGATGTAGCCGACATGCGCGCCCATGGCGCAGCCCGCGATCAGACAGCCCTCGACCAGCAGATGCGGATCGTGCCGCATGATCTCGCGATCCTTGCAGGTGCCGGGCTCGGATTCGTCGGCGTTGACGACGAGGTAGCTCGGCCGCCCGTCGGCATTGTCCTTCGGCATGAACGACCATTTCATGCCGGTCGGAAATCCCGCGCCGCCCCGGCCGCGCAGCCCGGAGGCTTTCATCTCGGTGACGATCCAGTCGCGGCCTTTGTCGATGATGGCTTTGGTGCCGTCCCACGCGCCGCGTCGGCACGCGCCTTCGAGGCCCCAGTCGTCCTGGCCGTAGAGATTGCGGAAGATGCGGTCCTTGTCGTCGAGCATGACTTCAGACTTTCAATCAGCGAACGGATTGCATGTAAGCAAGACCGGCGGCACAGCCACCGAAGGTCAATGCCCACAACAGGCTGGATTCGAATGTGGCGTTTAGGCCGTAGCGTTGCAGCAGGAAAATGAACGCTGCGGCGGCGACCGTATGCATCGCGATGTATCGCCAATGTTTCATCATGGCCGCGCTCCGAGGGTTGGTGGTGGGCATGCGGTCGATCATTTTTTCGGGCCTTTGGTCTTGCCCTTGCCCGCGCCGCCCGGCGAGGTCTTGCGCAAGCCCGGCGTCGGGCCGGCGCTGTCGTTTGTCTTCAGCGGCGTCGGATCGCCCGAGGGCGCATCCGTCGCCGTCGCATCGGCGGCGGGCGCGACCGGAGCGGGACTTTCGCGCACGCTGGCGGAGACGGTCGCGCGCTTGGAGTCGCTGTCCTGCAGAGCCGGGCCGTCGCTGCCGCCATTGTCGTTCGTCGTGTTACCGCCCGGCGTGCTGTCGGCCGGTTTGTCCAGCGACTTGACGTCGGTCAGCGTCGTCCGGCCGGTCACCGGCGCGGCATATTGCCGATCGATCTGCGGTCCGGGCTTCGGCGGATTGCCGGACGCGAAACCGTCGAGCACCTTGCCGAGGCTGTCGGCGGTCAGATCCTCGTAGGTGTCTTTCCAGATCATCACCATCGGCGCATTCACGCAGGCGCCGAGGCACTCGACCTCTTCCCACGAAAAATCATTGTCCTGCGACAGATGAAACGCGTCGTGATGAATGCGGCTTTTGCAGACTTCGATCAGATCGCCCGCGCCGCGCAGCATGCAGGGCGTCGTGCCGCAGACCTGCACATGGGCCTTCTTGCCGACCGGTTGCAGTTGGAACATCGTGTAGAACGTCGCAACTTCCAGCGCGCGAATATAGGGCATGCCGAGCATGTCCGCGACGCTGCGGATCGCGGCTTCCGATAGCCAGCCGCCGTCCTGCTCCTGCGCGCGCCACATGATCGCGATCACTGCGGATGCCTGCCGGCCTTCCGGATATTGCGCGATCTGTTTCTGCGCCCAGGCGAAATTCTCCGCGGTGAAGGCAAAGCTCGCGGGCTGCATTTCTTTCGGGGCCAAACGGCGGACGGACATTCGTTCAGACTCGCATCGTGCGGCGCTGCGCGCTCGCATTCAGTTTCGTAAATCGATCGAGCCAGAACGCGCTCGACGTAGCGAACACGTTGTAGCCGACATGGGTCGCGACCTTGATCCGGTCGAGGATTTTCAGATCGGTCAGAATTTCGAAACGATCGCTCGCGGGATCGTGGACGATCAGCGTCAGCGGCGTCTGGTCGAGGATGTATCGCGACACGGTGTGTTGCGGATCGTTGCCGTGCTCCTCGCACATGATGACCGAATCGCCTTGCAGCAAACGCGTACCGCCTTTGATGGCTTCGATCTCGACGCCTTCGACGTCGAGCTTGACGAGATATTTTCCGCCCGCCGCGATCGTGCCATCGTCAAGTATCGTCGAGCGCCAGCACCGGCACTTCCTCGCCGCCGGCATCGGTTGCGCCCGCGATCGAAAACGCTTCGTGCTTGGTGCCGGATAAAATCGCCGTGCCACGTTGCGCGCCGATGGCTTTTTTCAACGCGACGAAACGATCGCCGTTGATGTCGGCATTCTTGACGAGCTTCTCGAAATTCTGCGCCGACGGCTCGATCGCAATCGCCTTATGCGAACCGAACGGCGGGCTTGAGACCAGCACCGACCAGTAGCCGTAATTCGCGCCGCAATCGAGCAGCGTGTAGTCGATCTCGGCGCTGTCGCGAAACAGCAATTCGAGTTCGTCCTCGTATTTGAAGCTGCGGTTCAGCAGCTTACTCCAATAGCCGTCGCCATAAGGAAACGCGAATTTCGCATCCGGTCCGAGCGTGATGACGATGTCGCGCGGCGGCAATGTCCTGCGCAACAGATTGGCGCAGGCATTGTACCCGCGATGCGAAAACAGCGACGACACTTTCGAGCCCGTCACCAAAGCCAACGCAGCCAACCGCTCCCACGCGCCCGCGCCCGACAATTCGCCGGTCGCGCGGTTGAACGCGAGTGGCGGCTGTGCGGTCATCGATCGACCTCGCCGAACACGATGTCGAGCGACCCGAGAATGGCCGAGACGTCGGCGAGCAGATGGCCCTTGCAGAGAAAGTCCATCGCCTGCAGATGCGCGAAACCCGGCGCTCTGACTTTGCACTTGTAAGGCTTGTTGGTGCCGTCGGCGACGAGGAACACGCCGAACTCGCCCTTCGGCGCTTCGACCGCGCAATACACTTCGCCGGCAGGCACGCGAAAGCCTTCGGTGTAGAGCTTGAAGTGATGGATCAGCGCTTCCATCGAGCGCTTCATCTCGCTGCGACGCGGCGGCACGACCTTGTTGTCCAGTGCCGCGACCGGCCCCTGCCCGGCCGGCTCGCGCAATTTGGCGATGCACTGGCGCATGATACGGACCGACTGCCGCATCTCTTCCATGCGGATGCAATAACGATCGTAGCAATCGCCGTTCTTGCCGATCGGAATATCGAATTCCATTTCGGCGTAACATTCGTAAGGCTGCGACTTGCGCAGATCCCATGCCGCGCCGGACCCGCGCACCATCACGCCGGAGAAACCCCACGCCCACGCCTGCGCCAGCGTCACCACGCCGATATCGACGTTGCGCTGCTTGAAGATACGGTTGCCGGTGAGAAGCTGATCAAGATCGGCGACGACGCCAAGGAACGGCTCGCACCACGCCTCGATATCGTCGATTAACTTCGGCGGCAGATCCTGATGCACGCCGCCCGGCCTGAAATAATTGGCGTGCAAGCGGCTCCCCGACGCGCGTTCGTAGAACACCATCAGCTTTTCGCGTTCCTCGAAGCCCCACAGCGGCGGCGTCAGCGCGCCGACGTCCATCGCCTGCGTGGTGACGTTGAGGAGATGCGACAGGATGCGGCTGATTTCGAGATACAGCACGCGGATCAACTGCGCGCGACGCGGGACTTCAAGCCCGAGCAGCTTTTCGATGGCGAGGCAGAATGCATGCTCCTGGCTCATCGGCGCGACGTAATCGAGCCGATCGAAATAAGGGATCGCTTGCAGATAAGTCTTCTGCTCGATCAGCTTTTCGGTGCCACGGTGCAGCAGACCGATATGCGGGTCGACGCGCTCGACGATTTCGCCGTCGAGCTCGAGCACCAGGCGCAGCACGCCGTGTGCGGCCGGATGCTGCGGTCCGAAATTGATCGTGAAGTTGCGCTGGTTCTGTTGGTTCATGGTCAGACTTTCGGGCCTGCCTTCTCGTCGCCCGGCAGCACCGGATAATCAGCGCCCTCCCAAGGCGAGAGAAAATCGAACTTGCGGAATTCCTGATTGAGCCGCACCGGCTCGTGCACGACGCGTTTCTCGGCGTCGTCGTAACGAACCTCGACATATCCCGTCACCGGAAAATCCTTGCGCAGCGGATGGCCGTCGAAGCCGTAGTCGGTGAGCAGCCGGCGCATGTCGGGATGGCCGGTAAAGATCACGCCGTAGAGATCGTAGCACTCGCGCTCGAACCAATCCGCGCCGGGGTACACGTCGATGATCGACGGCACTTGCGTCGTCTCGGAGGCCGCGCCGCGCAGACGCACGCGCGCGTTCAGCCTCGGCGACATGAGGTGATACACCACGTCGAAGCGCTGCTCGCGACCGGGATAATCCACGGCGGTCAAATCGATGAACGACACGAAGCGGCAATTCGGATCGTCGCGCAGGAACGTCGCGATCTCGACGATGCGCGAGATATCGACGTTGATCGTCAATTGGTCGAACGCAACGGTGTAAGCCGTTGCAGTGCCACTCAGCGCACCAACGATCGTCTGACCGAGACTGTCGAGACCGGTGTCGTCCATATTCTCGTCCTATCGCTCGATCGTGCCGGTGCGTCGGATCTTCTTTTGCAGCAGCAGCACGCCGTAAAGCAGCGCCTCGGCGGTCGGCGGGCAACCCGGCACATAGATATCGACCGGCACGATGCGGTCGCAGCCGCGCACCACCGAATAGGAATAGTGGTAGTAGCCGCCGCCATTGGCGCAGGAGCCCATCGAGATGACGTAGCGCGGCTCCGGCATCTGGTCGTAGACCTTGCGAAGCGCGGGGGCCATCTTGTTGGTCAGCGTGCCGGCGACGATCATCACGTCGGACTGGCGCGGCGAGGCGCGCGGCGCGAAGCCGAAGCGCTCGGCGTCGTAGCGCGGCATCGACATCTGGATCATCTCGACGGCGCAGCAGGCAAGGCCGAACGTCATCCACATCAGCGAGCCGGTGCGGGC
>JANMAN010000538.1:0-3960 GCA_031359885.1 Tardiphaga sp.
TTCCATGCCGCGGTCGGCTAGCTCTTTCTTGATTTCCGGCCGGTCGATGATCTTACGGATTTCGGTGTTGAGTTTCAGCACCACGTCCTTCGGCATGTTTGCCGGGCCGAGGTAGCCCTGCCATGAGGTAATATCGAAACCCTTGACGCCGGCTTCGTCCATCGACGGCAAATCGGGTTGTAGCGCCGAGCGCGCTTTCGTCGTCACGGCGAGCGCCTTCAGCGCCTTGCCGTTCACATGCGGCAGCGCCGTCAGCGTATCCACGAACATCATCGAGACACGGCCTGCGATCACCTCTGACAGCGCCGGCGGCGACGAGCGGAACGGCACATGCAAGAGGTCGATGCCGGCAAGCTTGGCAAACGTCGCGCCGGATACGATTGCCGACGACGAGCCCGACGCATAGGTGTATTTGCCGGGCTCCTTCTTCGCGAGTGCGATCAATTCGGCGACCGAGTTTGCGGGAATCTCGGGATTGATGACCAGTACGAAAGGCAGATCGCCGGTGCGTGCGATCGGCGTGAAATCCTTGATCGGATCGTAGCTCATGGTCTTGAGCAGATACGGGTTGGCCGAATGCGAGGTGTTGGTGGTGACGAACAGCGTGTAGCCGTCCGCCGGCGCGCGAGCGACGAAGCTCGCCGCGATCGAGCCGTTGGCGCCTGACTTGTTGTCGATCACGATGCCGGTGCCGAGCGCCGTGCCGAGTTCCTTCGAGATGATCCGCGTGGTGGTGTCGGTGCCGGAGCCGGCCGCGAAGGGCAGCACCAACGTGATGTTGCGCGTCGGATAGTTGTTTTGCGCCTGGGCGAACGTGGGAGCGAGCAGCGCGACCGCGATCAGGCCGGCATAGTGTTTCGTGCGGATCATGTGTCGAAGTCTCCCCGAAATCGTATTGTTGTTGCTAGCGACGTTACATGCCGCATCGCGCGGATTCAATGTGGGGTGCGGGTTCACAAGCCTGCTTTAGTCTTCCAAGCGATAGAGCAGGGCGACCACGGCATCGTCGAGCGGGTCAAGTTGGTCGGTAACGACTGACCACAGAATACCGTCGTCGATCCGGCGATATTCGTGCCTCAGCATATTTCCGAGGCCATGAATTTTCTGCCAAGGCACGCTCGGTTGGCTTACTTTCATATCGGACGGAATGTGCTTCGCAGCTTCCGCAATGATCAGCAATGCATGCTGGACGGCCCGTTTCATCGCCCAGCTATCGGCGAACGACGCCAGATCAGTTTGATGCGTCAATTTGCGAATGCCGTCGATTTCGGCGCGAATGTCCAACAGGCCGATCCGGATCGAGCGGGCCATCAGAAAACCTTTACGGCCTCTCGTTCGATGTTCGAACGCATCAGGGGATGCAGGCCATTGCGGGTGCCATAGTCGAGGCTCTCTCCGACGACATCTTTGAGCGCTTCATACGCGTCCATGTATCGCACAAAGTCGAATGTCGTTTCGTTAGCTGGATCGACAAAAACATCGATATCGGAGGTCGGCCCCGCTGCATCGCGCGCATGCGACCCGAACAGAAACAGGCCACCCACACCGAATGCCCGCAATGCGGGCTCAATTTGTTTCAGTTGGGCTATGATCTCGGCGCGACGCATGAGCCGAATATAGACGATTTGCTGTGAGATTTCTACCGATCTACCCGCCGGGATGCGATGACGACGCCGGCGAGGACGAGTAGATAGCCGATCAGATGAAACAGCCGCGGCTGCTCGTCGAGCAAAAGGATCGCCATCGCCGATCCGAACACCGGCACCAAATGAAAAAACGGTGCGGCGCGATTCGGGCCGATCAAGGCGAGGCCGCGATTGTAGAAGAGATAAGCGGCAGTCGACGGAAATACGATGATGAACGCCAGCGTGCCGAGCGTCAGCGCATCGAAAAAGATCGGGGTGCCGGTGGTGATTTCCCATGTCGCCAACGGCAGCAACATCAGCCCGCCGATGCCGGTTGCGATCGTCATGAACGACAATGGATGCGTCGCAGCCCGTTTCGGCATCAGCGTCGAATACAGCCCGAACGCCAGCAGAGCGCCGGCGAACATCAGATCGCCGCGGTTGAATTCGATCGCCGCAAGAGCCGCGACATCGCCGCGCAGGATGATCGTCAACACGCCGGCGAGCGAGATCGTGATGCCGATCAGTTGCGCCCGCGTCAGGCGAATGCCGAACAGCGCCAACGACCATAGTGCGACGAACAGCGGACCGGACGACTGAATCAGCAGCGCGTTCAGCGCTTGCGTGAAATGCAGAGCCGAATAGGACAGCGCGTTGTTCAAGGCAAAGCCGGTCGCGGACAGCACCAGCATCAGCGGCCATTGTCGCGCAATGGCGCGCCAATCACGCTTCAGATGCGGCCATGCGAAGGGAAGCAACACCAGTGCCGTGCCGAACCAACGCGCGCAGGTCAGCGTCAGCGGCGGGATGTGTCCGGCGACATAGCGCGCCAGGACGATGTTCATGGCCCAGAACAGCGAGGTCAGACTGAGCAGCAGATAAGGCTGATTGTTAAGCCACGCCGCGGCGCGCATCACGCCGTCTTCGGTTTTCGCGCGGCGACGACGATGCCCGTCAGCACCAGCGCGTAGCCGGCCGCGTGATAGACGTGGAGTTGCTCGCCGAGGAACAAGATTGCCATCACCGAGCCGAACAACGGCACCAGATGGAAGAACGGCGCGGAGCGGTTTGCACCGATCAATTGAACGCCGCGATTGTAGCAAAGATAGGCCAGGATCGACGGGAAGATCATGATGTAGGCGAGGCTCGCCAGATTGCCGACCGTGATCTGCATCGGCGGGCGCGCGACGATTTCCCAGATCACGAACGGCACGAGGCTCAGCGCGCCGACGCCGAAGGTGAAACTCAGAAACGACAGCGGCTCGATCGCGGGCTGGCGTGGTGCCATCACCGAATAGAAACCGAAGATGATGAGTGCCGTGATAAAAATGAGATCGCCGCCGTTCAAAGCGATGCCGGAGAGTGCCAACAGATTGCCTTTGAGCAAGATCACGCCGACGCCGGTCATCGATACGGCGACGCCAAGCGCCTGCGCCAGTGTCAGCCGCGTGCCGAACAGTGCCAGCGACCACAACGCGACGAACAACGGCATCGCCGATTGCAGCAACAGCGCGTTGAGCGCCGTGGTGCTTTCCAGCGCAATATATTGCAGCGTGTTGAACGCGCCGATGCCGGTCGCCGACAGCATGAGCATCAGCGGCAAGCGGGCGCGGATCGCCGGCCAGTCGCGCCGAAAATTCGGCCAGGCAAATGGTAGCAGAATAAGAAACGCGCCAGCCCAGCGGATGAAGGCCATCGTTACCGGCGGGATATGGCCCGCTGCGGAACGCCCGACGATCGCGTTCCCCGCCCAGAATAACGAGGTAAGGCTCAGCAACACGTATGGCTGGTTGGACAGCCAGACAAACGGCCGAGATAGCGGTCGGCCGGTCGGTGCGCGCGGCGGTGAAATGGACACAAGTAAGGCTCGATGCACAAGGATCGGGCGGCCCTTGTGCCAGATCGCAGCAGCGCCGCAAGCCCTCTAGCCGGATGGGCGTCATGCGTGCGGGCTGTTTCCTGAGAGCGTTCTCCGATCGATGAACCGATACCTAACCAGGTCGATCCGGGCGCACGCCGCCGCCTTGCGCCAGCGGCGCGCATCCTTTAATCCGTCAACGCCAACGGGCATGCGGCCGACGTCGGGTCCAGCGCGGTCCTCAGGCACAACATGGCGCGAAAAATCCCGGACAGGGCCGACACCGGCTGTCCGGGCGCTCGCGTGTCTATCATCTGACGAATACAAGGGACTATTCGAGACATGGCCAATGTTGTCGTCGTCGGCGCCCAGTGGGGCGACGAAGGAAAAGGCAAGATCGTCGACTGGTTGTCGGAGCAGGCGGACATCGTCGCGCGCTTCCAGGGCGGCCATAATGCCGGCCATACCCTCGTCATC
>JANMAN010000557.1:0-1742 GCA_031359885.1 Tardiphaga sp.
CGATTGGGACGGCATCGGGATCATTCGCGACGGCTTTGGCGATATCATCGTCGGTCAGCGCATCGAAACGAGACCAGTCAGTCTTCCCCTTCCGGCGGTCTCCCCACTTCCTGGTTACGATAATCTCTTTCTTCATTTTTCCTTGCCCGGCGGGCCGAAATGATCCGGATCGTCTGCTCTCGTCGCGTAAACGCGACGGTTACGATGCGGTTTCCCAACACGCCTATAGCGATCCAACGTTCTTCGTCGTTGCGATCCGATTTCCGGATCAAGACAGACTCGTAAAAAACCTCGCTTGCAGTCTCGAAATCAATGTCGTGCTTACGCTTGTTGATCGAACTTTTTTCTTCATTCCACTCAAACTGCGCAGGCGCCACTTTGCTAAAACGCATCTGTCGATTCCGGCTAAAACGGTTGATGTAAATTCCATCGAACGTCCTTTCCGCCGGGTCTGTACCCATGCTGGGCGAACTCTAAGGCTCGCTGGCCGGGTCAAAACCCTTGCCAAGACGAATTGTATATACAATTGTATTTAATAAAGCAAGTCGCGAGGATGCCCCTGTGAATTCCTTGGGACAACTCCATCTGTTCGCTCCTGACCAGTGAATTCCTATATCCCAACCATCATGCGCTTTACCCCGCAATTTCTCGAAGAGCTTCGTGCGCGGCTTCCGGTGTCGGAAGTCGTCAGCAAGCGCGTGAAATTGAAGCGTGCGGGGCGCGAGTGGAAAGGCCTGTCGCCGTTCCAGCAGGAGAAGTCGCCGTCCTTCACGGTCAACGACCAGAAGGGTTTTTACCACGACTTCTCGTCGGGAAAGCACGGCAACATCTTCGATTTCATCATGGAAACCGAGGGCGTTCCGTTCCCCGAGGCCGTCGAACGCCTCGCCTCGCTCGCCGGCATGGCGCTGCCGGCGGTGACGCCGGATGCAGCCCGCCACGAGCAACGTCGCAAGACGCTCTACGACGTCATGGAGATGGCGGCGAAATATTTCGCGGACACGCTGGCCGGGCGCAACGGCGCGCGCGGCCGTGGCTATCTCGCAGATCGCGGTTTGACGCCCGCCACGCAGCTTCAGTTCCGCATCGGCTATGCGCCGGCCGATCGCTTCGCGCTGAAAGAGCATCTCGGCGCCGCCGGCATTCCCGTCGATGACATGGTCGAATGCGGTTTGCTGATCGGCGGCGAGGACATCCCCGTCCCCTACGATCGGTTTCGCGACCGCGTGATGTTTCCGATCGCCGATGTCCGCGGCCGTGTGATCGCGTTCGGCGGTCGCGCGTTGGAGAAAGACCAGCCGGCGAAGTATTTGAATTCGCCGGAAACCCCGCTGTTTCACAAGGGCGACAACCTCTACAACCATGCGACTGCGCGCAAGGCCGCGCATGACGGGTCGCCGATCGTCGTCGTCGAAGGCTATGTCGACGTCATTGCGATGGTCGGCGCGGGCTTTACCGCGAGCGTCGCTCCGTTGGGGACGGCGCTGACCGAAAACCAGTTGGCCCTGCTGTGGAAGATGGCGGAGGAGCCGATCCTTTGCTTCGACGGCGACAAGGCCGGGCAGAAGGCCGCGTGGCGCGCCGCCGATTTGGCACTGCCGCAGTTGCTGCCCGGCAAGAGTCTTCGGTTTGCGCTGCTGCCGGAAGGCCAGGACCCCGACGACCTGGCGCGCTCCGGCGGACGCGGCGCCATCGAGGAAGTCATCGCTGCCGCGCGCGGGCTCGCCGACGTGATCTGGTCG
>JANMAN010000561.1:0-4611 GCA_031359885.1 Tardiphaga sp.
GCCGCGGCGACGAGGCCGACACCAAGCTGAAAGAGCATCTGCCCGATCTGATCGTGCTCGACTGGATGCTGCCCGGCCTCTCCGGAATCGAATTGTGCCGGCGGCTGCGCGCACGCAACGAAACCAAGGCGCTGCCGATCATCATGCTGACCGCGCGCGGCGAGGAGAGCGAGCGGGTGCGCGGGCTCGCGACCGGCGCCGACGATTACATGGTGAAGCCGTTTTCCGTGCCGGAATTGCTGGCGCGGGTGCGGGCACTGCTGCGCCGGGCCAGCCCCGAGCGGCTGGCGACCAAGCTCGAATTCGGCGATCTCGAATTGGATCGCGACAAACGCCGCGTCGCGCGGTCCGGCCGTCCGATCGATCTCGGGCCGACCGAGTATCGCCTGCTGGAATTTTTTCTCGAGCGGCCGGGCCGGGTGTTCAGCCGCGAGCAGTTGCTCGATTCGGTGTGGGGTCGCGACATCTATATCGACGAGCGCACCGTGGACGTTCACATCGGCCGCCTGCGCAAGCTGCTGAATCTTGACGGCGAGACCGACCCGATCCGCACCGTACGCGGCGCCGGCTACGCGCTCGACGATCGCTTCGCCAAGGCGGCGGAATAGGGGACAGTTTGAGGGGAAAGTCCTCGTTTTTGATGAGGGCTTTTCAGACGGTCTCAGAAGCCAATTCGGACTGAGAAGAATCGATGGTTACTGTCATTCCGGGCCCACGCCCCGCGTCGGCTACGCCGACTGAGGGGCGCGTCCCGGAATGACGAAACTCATAGCATCGTTCAATCCGAACTTCTCGCAGATCAAGCAACACCATCACGACGCAAAAACGCCCCGGCAGGACCGGGGCGTTGTCGTATCGAGATGACGTCGTCAGATGGACCGATGCGCGGAGCGCGATCAATCCTTCTTGAGGAAGCCCGAGAATTTCTTCTGGAAGCGCGAGACGCGGCCGCCACGATCCAGCATCTGCTGGGTGCCGCCGGTCCAGGCCGGATGCGACTTGGAATCGATGTCCAGGTTCAGCTTGTCGCCTTCCTTGCCCCAGGTCGAACGGGTGAGGTATTCCGTGCCATCCGTCATGACGACCGTGATGGTGTGATAGTCGGGATGGGTCTCGGCTTTCATGACATGTCCTTCGGCGCACGCGCGCCCTGTTCCAAAATCGATAAAGTCTGGATTTGGGCGCTCTATATCGCAGGACGGGGCGAGAGACAAGCCGTTCCGCGCCCCTCCTTGTCGACCCCGACGATTGCCAGATGCGCTTACGCGTCCTATCTCACCCCCATAGAGTGGTGAACGGAACAGCATGAGCGCAGTTGAACGGCTTGACGACCCCAAGGGCGCTCCCGAGAGCCCCTTGCCGACGCCGCAGATCGATCCGCCGGTCGCGCCGGAGGCGGTTCCGCCGGTGCGCCGCGCCAAGCTGCGTCCGCTACTGGCGCTGGCGCCCTATGTCGCGCGTTATCGGACACGCGCGCTGTTCGCGCTGGTGTCGCTGACCATCGCGGCGTTGACCACGCTGACCGTGCCTGTCGCGGTGCGCCGGATGATCGATTTCGGATTCAGCCCCGAAGGCATCGCGATGATCAACAGCTATTTCAGCGTGATGGTCGCGCTGGTGGCCGTGCTCGCGCTGGCCAGTGCGCTGCGTTATTATCTCGTGATGACGATCGGCGAGCGTATCGTCGCCGATCTCCGAGGCGATGTGTTCGCGCATCTGACCTCGCTGTCGCCGGCGTTCTTCGATTCGTCGCGCAGCGGCGAGTTGATCTCGCGGCTGACGGCCGACACCACGCAGATCAAATCCGCGGTCGGCGCGTCGGTCTCGATCGCGCTGCGCAACGTGATGCTGTTCATCGGCGCGACCGCGATGATGGTCGTCACCAGTCCCAGATTGTCGCTGTTCGTGCTGCTGGCGATTCCGCTGATCGTGCTGCCGCTGGTCGCCTTCGGCCGTTGGGTGCGGCGGCTGTCGCGCAATGCGCAGGATACGCTGGCGGATGCCTCGGCCTATGCGTCCGAACTGATCGGCGCGATCCGCACCGTGCAGGCCTACACCAACGAGCGCCTCGCCAATGCGCGCTTCGCCGGCGACGTCGAGCAGGCCTATGACGCCGCGCGCGGCTCGACATGGGCGCGCGCGGTGTTGACCGCCGTCATCATCTTCATCGTCTTCACCAGCGTGGTCATGATCCTGTGGGTCGGCTCCAACGACGTGTTGTCGGGCACGATCACGCCGGGCCGTCTCGGCCAGTTCATTCTCTACGCAGCGTTCGCGGCATCGAGCCTCGGGCAGCTCAGCGAAGTCTGGGGCGAGGTCTCGGCCGCGTCGGGCGCGTCCGAGCGGCTGTTCGAAATCCTCAACGTCAAGTCGGACATCGCGATCCCCGCGGTGCCGCGCGCATTGCCGATGCCGGCGCGCGGCGATGTCACGCTGGAGCGCGTGAACTTTTCCTATCCGACCCGGCCGGACACGCTGGCGCTCGACAACGTGTCGTTGTCGGTGCGCCCCGGCGAGAAGGTCGCGATCGTCGGGCCGTCCGGCGCCGGCAAGAGCACGCTGTTTCATCTGCTGCTGCGGTTCTACGATCCGGCGTCGGGCACCATCGCGCTCGACGGCGTCCCGATCCGCGCCGCCGATCCGCGCGAGGTCCGCGCACGCATCGCATTGGTGCCGCAGGATTCGGTGGTGTTCGCGATGTCGGCGCGCGAGAACATCCGCTTCGGCCGTCCCGACGCCAACGATGCCGATGTCGCCCGCGCCGCCGATTTGGCACATGCGACCGAGTTTATCACGCGGCTGCCGCAAGGTTTCGACTCGCAGCTCGGCGAGCGCGGCGTGACGTTGTCCGGCGGCCAGCGCCAGCGCATCGCCATCGCGCGCGCGATCTTGCGCGACGCGCCGTTGCTGTTGCTCGACGAGGCGACGTCGTCGCTCGATGCGGAATCCGAAACGCTGGTGCAGACCGCGCTGGAAGAATTGATGAAGCATCGCACGACGCTCGTGATCGCGCATCGTCTCGCGACGGTGTTGTCGTGCGATCGGATCCTGGTGCTGGATCGCGGCCGCATCGTCGAGCAGGGCACCCACGCCTCGCTCGTCGCGGCCGGTGGGCTTTATGCACGGCTCGCGCGGCTGCAGTTTCAGGGGATGTAAAAGGCTACGACGAAGGCACCCACGCCATCTTGCGCACCGGGCGGTTCGAGCCGGGGTTGAAGTCCTCGCCCATGTCGATGAAGCCGCAGCGTTGGTAAAAACGGATCGCGCGAAAATTGTCGGCGTTCACTTTCAGCGTCACGCCGGCCGGCGACAGACGCTTGGCTTCATCGACCAAAGCCGTCGCAAGCGTCGAGCCTTGATGCGCGGGGGCGACGACGAGTTGATCGAGATAGCCGGACGGATCGATGGTGACGAAACCGGCCATCGCATCGGCGCTCTCGGCGACGACGATCGCGGCGTTCGGGACCAGTTCGTCGCGCCAGCGCTTGCGCCACCAATCGACGCGGGCATCGAAATCGATCGACGGATAGGCGAGCTTCCACGTCTCAAGCCATAGCGCGATCGACGGCTCCTGATCGGCTTCGGTGTAGCGGCGAAGGCGGAATGAGCCGGTCATTCATTGGCCGTCATTGCGAGCCCGGCCATCATCGGCACTTGCCGATGTTGCGTCGGGCGAAGCAATCCAGTTTTCCGAATAAGAAAGACTGGATTGCTTCGTCTCTTTCTGACGATGCTTTGCATCGCCGAAAGCGCCTCGCAATGACGCTGCGACATCGACGTCACCGTTCCGTCAGCTTCAGCTCGATGCGGCGGTTGCGCTTATAGGCCTCGTCGGTCGCGGCGACGTCGAGCGGCTGGAATTCCGCGAAGCCCGCCGCCACGAGACGTTGCGGCGGCACGCCGAGCGAGGCGAGGTATTGCACGACGGCGATCGCGCGCGCCGAGGATAAATCCCAGTTCGATTTGAACAGCGGCGAATTGATCGGCCGCGAATCGGTGTGGCCGTCGACGCGCATCACCCACGCGATCTCGGACGGAATCTTCTTGTCGAGTTCGGTAAGCCCGGTCGCGATTTTGCTGAGTTCGTCGCGGCCTTCCGGCAGCAGCAGCGCTTGGCCGGTGTCGAAGAACACTTCGGACTGGAACACGAAACGATCGCCGACGATGCGCACGTCCGGACGGTTGCCGAGAATGGTGCGCAGTCGGCCGAAGAACTCGGAGCGATAGCGCGACAGCTCTTGCACGCGCTGCGCCAACGCCACGTTCAAGCGCGAGCCGAGATCGGCGATGCGTCCCTGCGATTCGCGGTCGCGCTTTTCGGTGGCTTCAAGCGCGTCTTCGAGTGCCGCGAGTTGTCGCCGCAAGGCCGCGATCTGCTGGTTCAACACTTCGACCTGCGCCAGCGCGCGCGACGACAATTGCTTTTCGGAATCCAGCGCCTTGTTGATTTCGCTGGTGCGGCTGGCGGCATCGCTGCCGGCACCGGCAAGCCCGTCGTACAGGCCTTTGACGCGGTCGCGTTCGGTTTCGGCGGAGGCAAGGCCGGCGCGCATCTGCGACATCTGCTCGTTGAGGCCGAGTGCGCCGATCTTTTCCAGCGCCAGCCAATCG
>JANMAN010000011.1:0-4670 GCA_031359885.1 Tardiphaga sp.
AGCATCAGCACCGCGCCCTGCTCGTCGGTGATGCGGTCCGGCAATTTGACGAGCTTGTCGGCGGGAATGTTGCGCTCGGTGGCGTAGCCGCCGAGGTTGAAATAATACGCGACGCGGTCGCCGGGATGAAACGTCGTGACGCCCGGCCCGACGGCGATTACCTCGCCGGCGGCTTCGTTGCCGCAGATGAACGGCATCGTCGGCGCTTTGTAGAGACCGGTGCGGAAATAGACGTCGATGAAGTTCAGGCCGATCGCGTTCTGCTTGATGCGCACCTCGCCCTGGGCGGGCGGCGGCAATTCGATCGCTTCGTAGATCATGGCGTCCGGGCCGCCGACCTGATGCACGCGCACTGCCTTGATCATCGCAACACTCCCTTTTGTTGGACGGGAGCGAATGCCATCACGCCGGGGATGTCAACCGACACCCCCAAGCCTCAACCGATACGCTCCGCAGGCGGCGCTTCGATTGTCTCTGACGCGAGCCGACTTTTTTTCCGATTTCGCTTGGCGAGAATGTTGAACGTCTCAACCGCGCCGGAAAACAAAATCGCGAAGTAGATATAGCCGCGCGGAATATGGAATTGGAAGCCGTCCGCGACCAACGCCACGCCAATCAGCACGAGGAACGCCAGCGCCAGCATTTTTGTCGTCGGATAATCGTGCACGAATTTCGACACCGGCCCCGACGACAGGTACATCACGCCGCAAGCGATGACGACGGCCGCGACCATGATCTCGATATCCTGCGCCATGCCGATCGCGGTGATGATGCTGTCGAGCGAGAACACGATGTCGATGATGATGATCTGCACGATCACCCAGAAGAAAGCCTTGGGCGCGGGCTTGGCATCGGGGCCTTCGCCGTGGCTCGCCTCGACCTCCTGATGAATCTCGTGCGTCGCCTTGAAGATCAAAAACAATCCGCCGGCGATCAGGATGATATCGCGCCAGGATAACGCGACGGTCTTGTAGGTCAGCACCGGCGCGGTCAGCCCGATCAGCCAGAACAGCACGCTGAGCAACGCGATGCGAAAAACCAGCGCGAGCGCCAAGCCAATCTGCCGGGCGCGCTTGGCCTGATCCGCCGGGATCCGCGCAACGATCACCGAAATGAAAATGACGTTGTCGATGCCGAGCACGATTTCGAGCGTGGTCAGGGTCAGCAACGCGAACCAGGCTTCGGGGCTAGACAGAAGTTCGATCATGCGGGTACGGGCCTCAGACAACGGATGATGGCGTCGGCGCAGACGATGTAGATCGCGATCGCGCAGAGCGTTATTGTCACCGGAAGGGTAACGTTAAAGTCGTAAACGAGCACGACCACGGCGAGGACGGCCCACAGCACGATCAGCGCCAGCGTCAACGGACGCCAGCGTTTCACCCGCACGGGATGGATCACGTTGAAAGGCACGAAGGTCAGAACGATCAGGCTTGCGACGCCCAGCGTGGCTGTGACCGGCGACGGTTGCAGCAGGAACAAGTAGAACGCAGCCGCATTCCACAGCGCCGGAAAGCCGCGAAAATGGTTGTCGTCGGTCTTCATTCGGCGGTCGGCGAAATACAAAGCCGACGTCACGACGATACCGACCCCGAGCACCGGCGCCGCGATCGGCAGCAGCAGATGGCTTGCGGTGATCGCATAGGCTGGCACGAACACGTAGGTCAGGAAATCGACCACGAGATCGAGCATTTCGCCGGACCAGTTCGGCTGCAATCGCACAACGTCGAACTGCCGCGCCAAGGGGCCGTCGATGCCGTCGACGATGAGGGCCAACCCAAGCCATCCGAACATCGCCGTCCAATGCTCGCGCACCGCTTCGAGCATCGCGACCAGGGCAATGCCGGCGCCCAGCGCCGTGAAGATATGGACGGAAAACGCCGCCGCTCGCGCCTTGCGGGACGGCGTCGACGATTGCTGGGTTTCGGGACGTGTCATCAGTTGGGTTGGTTAGCAGAAATCTTCGATGTTTGCACTGCACGCGTTGCGGCGTTCCGCCGCGCGACGGCTTGAAATGGCCCCTGAGAATGCCGATTATTGGTTCATGACAAACATCATCGATGCTTCGAACTTCTATGACGTCGCCGTGATCGGCGGCGGCCCAACGGGCCTGACCGCCGCCATCGCGCTCGCTTCGGCCGATGCGCGCGTGGTGCTCGTTGCAAGGCGGACGCCCTACGCAGACAATCGCACCACCGCGTTGCTCGGCGGCTCTGTCGATTTGCTCGACCGGCTCGACGTCTGGCCGCGCTGCGCGGCGCATTCGGCGCCGCTCGAGGTGATGCGGCTGGTGGACGACACCAAGCGGCTAATCCGCGCGCCGGAAGTTAAATTTTCGGCGCTGGAAATCGGCCGCGACGCCTTCGGCCACAACATCGAGAATCGAATTCTTGTAGAGGCGCTCGAGGCTCGGGCAGCCGAATTGCCGAATCTCACTCGTATCGATTCCGACGCCGATAGCGTTGCGCCCAATGACGAGAACGTCGTCGTCACCACGCCTGCGGGCGACATCATCCATGCCAATCTCGTCGTCGGCGCGGACGGCCGTCACTCGCTGTGCCGCGACGCCGCCGGCATCGCGGTGACGCAGCGGCCGCTGCCGCAATCGGCGCTCACTTTCACGCTGACGCATTCCCGGCCTCATAAAAGCGTCTCGACCGAATTTCATACCGCGGAGGGGCCGTGCGTGTTCGTGCCCCTGCCCGGCGATCGCTCCAGCGTCGTTTGGGTCGCGTCTCCGAAAGAAGCCGAAAGGCTCATGGCGCTCGACGATGCGGCCTTGTCGGCGGCCGCCGAAGCGCAATCGCATCACGTGCTCGGCAAGATGTGCGTCGAGCTCGGACGGCATTTGTTTCCGCTGTCGATCGAACGCCCGCAGGCCTTCGCGCGCAACCGCGTCGCATTGATCGGCGAAGCCGCGCATGTGCTGCCGCCGATCGGCGCGCAGGGTCTCAACATGGGCCTGCGCGATGCGTCCGATTTGGCCGGGATCGTCGCCTCATCGCTGTCATCGGGCGAGGATGTCGGCGCACCCGAGGCTTTGGCGCGCTATGCCCGCGCCCGGCACGGCGATATCGTGAGCCGCACGACCGTCATCGATATCGCCAATCGTTCGCTGCTCAGCGATCTCTTACCGATGCAGGTCGCCCGCGCGGTCGGACTGCAAGTGATCGACGCGATCGGGCCGCTCAAGCGGCTGGCGATGCGCGAAGGCCTCGCGCCGTCATGGCGGAGTTGATCAAAACGGCAATTGCCCGGTCTTGATGAGCCACATCACCGTCGTTAGCGTCACGACCGATAGAAACGTGCCGAGCAACACGGCGACCGACGCCGGTTCGATCCAGGTGTCGTATTGCCGGGCGATGATGAACACGTTCAGCGCCGGCGGCAGCGACGCCATGAGCACGGCCGTTGCCGCCCAAAACGGCGGGAACGGCCCGATCGCCAGCATCAGGGCGACCATTAGGAGCGGATGCAGGATCAGCTTGATCGCGATGACGCCCGGCACCTCCCAGGGCACCCGGCCGAACGGGCGAAGCGCTACCGTCACGCCGAGCGTGAACAGCGCCACGGGTGCCGCAGCGTTTTGCAAGAACGCCAGCATGCCGTCGATCGCGACCGGCAATTGAATGTGAAACGCCGCCGACGCAGACCCGAGATAGGCCGCTACGATCAACGGATGCAGCAGGATTTCCCGCGCGACGAGGCCGATGGTCGGCAACAAAGGCCGCCGCTCCGCGCCCGTCAGCGCCATCGACAGCGGCACGATCGAGAACAAGAAGATGCTGTCGAAGCAGAAGATCAGCGCGACCGGCACGGCAGCCTTCGGCCCGAGCACGGCCAGCGCCAGCCCCGGCCCCATATAACCGATATTGCCGAAGCCGCCGGCCAGCGCCGCCATCGTGCCTTGCCGCAGCGAAATCCCGCCGATCCAGCGGCCGACCAACCCGGCGAGGCAGAACACGATGATCGTCCCCAGCGTGGTCGCGATCACGAAAGGCGGATTGTTCAGTTCCTCGAACGGCGTCTTCGACATGATTCGAAAGAACAACGCCGGCAGCGAGACGTAGAGGAGAAAGAAATTCATCCAGGCAAGCCCGGATTCCGGCAGCCTTTTGAGTTTGCCGCAGGCAAAGCCGATGAAGATCAGCCCGAAATACGGCAGCGCCAGATTGAGAACGTCGAGCATGAAGGACGATGGCTTTCTGGACGTTATCCAGCTCTATCGCGAATGGATTTAGCCATCTGCCTCTAGCATCGGCCACAATCCTGGTCTATTCGACCAGACATGATTCAAGCGCGAACCGCCAAGTTTCAGATCGGACAAATCGTGCGTCACCGGATTTTTTCGTTCCGGGGCGTGATTTTCGACATCGACCCGGTGTTCAACAACACCGAGGAATGGTGGCAGTCGATCCCCGAGGAAGTGCGTCCCCACAAGGACCAGCCGTTTTATCATCTGCTCGCGGAAAATTCTGAGTCGGAATACGTCGCCTATGTCTCGGAACAGAACCTGCTGCCGGACGAGACCGGCGAGCCGATCCGGCATTCGCAGGTCGCGGAAATCTTCGTCAAGGACAAGGCGGGCGGCTATCGCCCACGCAATCCGTCGCTGAATTGACGTCGCATCGCGACGTTGTGGCTTCAAACAAAAAAAGGCCCCCGCGAGG
>JANMAN010000624.1:0-4201 GCA_031359885.1 Tardiphaga sp.
ATTTCTTTTCGAGCATCACGTCGCATGCGGCAGCGGTGCTTCCCGTCGTGCTGGCGGTCGGGTCCGGCATTCCCGGCTTGCCGATCGCGACGCTGACGCTGCTGTGCGTTTATTCGCTCGGATTGATGGGGGTGATTTCGCCTTACGCAACGGGACCGGCGCCGATGTATTTCGGCAGCGGCTATATCGGCAAACGCGACTTCTGGAAGTTCGGTCTGATCTTCGGGCTGATCTACTTCATCGGCCTGTTGGCGATCGTGCTGCCGTGGCTGCTGCTGATCTCTTAAAAGAGATCGCGACTTACGCGGCCGGCGCGGCGGCTTTCGTACACCGGAACGTCAGCACGATCCGGGTGCCGCTGTGATCGGGATCGCGCTCGACGGTGGCGTCGAGTTTATTGGCCATCGCATTGACGATGCGCTGACCCATGCCCGTCGAGCGCGGATCGATCTTGACGTTGAGGCCGACGCCGTCATCCGTAATGGTGAGCCGCGTGTCGTCGCCGTGCGGATACAATTCGACGTGGATCGGCCCCGCCTTGTCCGGATAGGCGTATTTGACCGCGTTCATCACCAGCTCGTTGACGATGATCCCGATCGCCACCGCGCGGTCCGGATCGATCTCGACCGGCGAGGCTTTCAGCGTCAGGCGTGACATCCGGTTGCCCTCGGCCGAGCGTCGCAAATCTTCGAGCAGGGCTTCGAGATATTGATTGAGGAGGACGCTGTTGAGGTCGTGCGACGTGTAGAGCCGGCGATGCACCTGGGCCACGGCGGCGACGCGGCCCATCGCATTGGTGAGCGCGGCTTTGACGTCGTCCTGCGATGCGGAGTTGGCCTGGAGGTGCAGCAGCGAAGCGATGATCTGCAGCGAATTGCCGACGCGATGATTGACCTCGCGCAACAGCATCTCGCGTTCGGCGGCGAGGGCGGCGAAGCGATCGCGCGACGCGTGCACTTCGGCCTCGGCCTCGTTGCGCGCTTTGCGGATCGTCGCCTGCTTGATCGCGCCGTCGATCGCCGCATGCATGAGCGGAATGAAATCGCCCTGCGTATCTTTGACGAGATAATCCGCAGCACCGGCCTTCAACGCCGTGATCGCGATCTGGCTGTCCTGCGATGCCGTGACGAACACGACGGGAGGCGCGCCGGGGATCGCCATGATGCGCTCGAGCGTCTCCAAACCGTCGAGACCCGGCATGTGCTGGTCGAGCGCCACGACGTCGATGCCGCCTTGCGCCAGACGTGCCAAGCCGGCTTCGCCATCCGCTGCATGTTCGACAGCGAAGCCCAGCCGCGTCAGCCCGCGCTGCACCAGCCGCGCCAGACCGGCGTCGTCTTCAACATAAAGCAGCGTCGGCAATGAAGTGGTCATGAATTGACTTGTGGAACCTGAATCACGGAGAAAAAGAGACCGAGCTGGCGAATGGCGTTCGCGAAACTTTCGTAGTTCACGGGCTTGGTGATGTACACGTTGCAGCCGAGTTCATAGCACCGCTTGATCTCTTGCGCGTCGTCCGTCGTGGTCAGCACCACGACGGGTGCAGCTTTCAAATACTGATTTTCCTTGACCCGCCGAAGGATATCGATCCCGGTCGTGTCCGGCAAATTCAGATCGAGCAGAATAAGCAGCGCGTTGCCCTTGTTGACCACGCCGGTTCCGTCGGCGCCGAACAGGTAGTGCAGCGCATCTGTCCCGTTCGTGAACGGCTTGATCTCGTTATTGACGCCGGACCGACGGATGTTGCGCTCGATCAGACGCGCATGACCTTCGTCGTCCTCGATCATGATGATGGTGACGGGATTGCTCATTCGTCCTTGCCTCGGTTGCTCAATGTCCATTTGGCCGGCAGCGTGATGGTGAATATGCTGCCTTCGTTCAATTGCGACGATACCGACATGGTGCCGCCGAGACGGCGGACCAGGGCGCGCACATGCGCAAGCCCGATGCCTTGTCCCGGCCTGTCTTGCGTACCGGCGCGTCGAAACAGATCGAAGATGCGCTGATGGTCTTTCGGATCGATGCCGCGGCCATTATCCGCGACCTCGAAGATCGCGAAGCCGAGTTTCATCTTGCCGCGGATGGTGATGTCGCCGGGCACGCCGGTTTTCAAATATTTCAGCGCATTGTCGATCAGATTGCCGAAAATCTGTTCGAGCGCGAGGCGGTCGCTGACGATCGACGGCAACGGCTCGATGCGGATTTGGCTTTCGGTCTCGGCGGCTTGATGCGCAACGGTAGAAGCGATGGCTTCGATCAACTCGCGGGTGTCGATTTGAACCGGCTTGAACTCGCGGCGGCCCTCGCGCGTCAAGTTCAGGATCGCGCTGATGAGGCGATCCATTTTGCCTATCGATGATTTGATGAAGCCGAGCGCTTCGTTGAAATCCTGCGCCAGTTGCTTGTCGGCGCCTTCGAGACCGAGGTCGTCGGTGTCGGCGGCTGCATTGACCACCGGCGGCTCGGAGGATTGGGCTCGGCGCAGCGTCGCGATCCGTTTGAAGATGTCTTCGCGCAGTTCCTGCAATTCGCTCGTGAAGACCATGATGTTCACCAGCGGCGAACGCAAATCATGGCTGACGATATAGGCGAAGCGCTGAATTTCTTCGTTGGCTTCGCGCAAATCCGCGGTTCGCTCGGAGACCGTTGCTTCCAGATTGAGGAAGTTTTCGCGCAGCTTCGTTTCAGCCGCATCGCGCGCATTGCTGGAGCGGCGGACCAGATAGACGGAGATTCCCGCCAGCAGAATGACAAGCGCACTTCCTGCGATGGTCACCAACGATGCCAGCCGTTGGGTCTTATCGGCTTCCTTGGTTCGCAGCGCGAACAAGCGAGCTTCTTCCGTTTGCATCGCCGTCGAAATCGTGACGATTTGGCGGACGGCATCGCTCGACCCGGCTTGGCGAAGCATCGCCACGCCGCCCGGCTGATCGCCCCGTTTGACGAAATCGACGGCTCTTGCGAACTCGGTCAGTCGCATCTGGACCGCAGTTCGTAATTTCGGCGCGTTGTCGCGCTGGACCGGATTGTCGGAAGTCAGATCTTCCAGCTTGCCCAAGCCAGGTAAAATCGCCCCGAGTGCGGTCTCGTGCTCGGCGAGAAACTGCGGTCCGCCCGTCAGAAGATAGCCGCGCGCAGAACTCTCAGCGCGGCGAATTTCGAGCAGCAAGGTCGCGATCTGGTTTTGCACCTCGACCGTATGGACGACCACGCTCGAGTCCCGACGCGCTTCATCGACGAGGATCACCGATGCGGTCGAGATCGCGACCAGGACCAGAAAGCCCGTCGCGAGCAGGATCATCTGACCGATCGCGTGTTTACGCATGCCGTCCGCAATCACCTCGGCTGGTATCCTGTTTGTAAGATCAAATCTGAAGCGTCCCTTGGCCAGCGCTTGCCTAACAGCATTCGCGGGTCAGCGCGAGGTCGGCAAGCGGTTGGCTCGTCGACGGGCCAATCGCTGTTCCAGCGGAACTATGAGCCGTCAGACCGCGCGGCCGCTTTGCCGTCACCGGCTGCGATCTTCGCCAGATATTGTTCCAGCCAATGGATGTGATAATCGCCCTCGATAATATCGGGGTCGCGTACCAGATTGCGGAACAACGGCAGCGTGGTCTCGATCCCGTCCACGACCATTTCGTCCAAAGCCCGTCGCAGCCGCATCAGGCACTCGGCGCGGGTTTTACCGTGGACGATCAGCTTGCCGACCAGCGAGTCGTAATAAGGCGGAATCACATAACCTTGGTAGACGGCGGAATCGATCCGCACGCCGAGACCGCCGGGCGGATGATACTGCGAGATCCGGCCGGGCGAGGGCCGAAAGGTCGATGGGTTTTCTGCATTGACGCGGCATTCGATGGCGTGACCGTTGATGACGATGTCGTCCTGCGCCACCGGCAATTCGCCGCCCGCTGCAATTCTGATTTGTTCGAGCACGAGGTCGATGCCCGTCACCATTTCGGTGACGGGATGCTCGACCTGAATGCGCGTGTTCATCTCGATGAAATAGAACTCGCCATCCTCGTAAAGAAACTCGATCGTGCCGACGCCGAGGTATTGCATCTCCTGCATCGCCTTCGCGCAGGTCGCGCCGATCTTGGCGCGCGCCGCGGCCGACAGGATGGGCGAGGGGCCTTCCTCCCAGACCTTCTGGTGACGGCGCTGCAGCGAGCAGTCGCGCTCGCCGAGATGGATGGCGTGG
>JANMAN010000086.1:0-7053 GCA_031359885.1 Tardiphaga sp.
CCACCTGACTCTGGCGTTCGGAGCGGCGGCGATGCTGGTCATCGCCGGGCTGTACCTCGTGAACCGACCAAGCCAAAACGTGACTGATCCATTGCTGACTGTCACCAAAACCTGATATTCGGAACCCATGAACAAGCTTGAAAAGCCAACTCAGTTGGATGTCGCAGGCCCCGCGCCGCGCAAACACACGACCCAGGTCATGGTCGGCAACGTCGCCGTCGGCGGCGGTGCGCCTATTGTCGTGCAGTCGATGACCAACACCGACACCGCCGATATCCAGGGCACCATCGAACAGGTCGCCGCGTTGTCACGCGCCGGATCAGAGATGGTTCGCATCACGGTGGACCGCGAGGAAGCGGCGGCCGCCGTGCCTCACATCCGCGACGAATTGCGCAAGCGCGGGATCACGACGCCGCTGATCGGCGACTTCCATTACATTGGCCATAAGCTTCTCGCCGATTTCCCGGCCTGCGCCGAGGCGCTGGATAAATACCGCATCAATCCCGGCAATGTCGGCTTCAAGAACAAACGCGACAGCCAGTTTACCGACATCGTCGAGATCGCGATCAAGAATAACAAAGCGATCCGCATCGGCGCGAATTGGGGTTCGCTCGATCAGGAATTGCTGACCAAGCTGATGGAAGAAAACGCGGCCTCGCCGACGCCGCTCGACGCGCGCGCAGTGACGCGCGAGGCGATGGTGCAATCGGCGCTGTTGTCGGCCGCGCGGGCTGAAGAGATCGGCCTGCCGAAGAACAAGATGATTTTGTCGGCGAAGGTTTCGGCGGTGCAGGATCTGATCGCGGTCTATCGCGATCTCGCTGCGCGCAGCGATTATGCGATCCATCTCGGTCTCACCGAGGCCGGCATGGGTTCGAAGGGCATCGTCGCATCGTCGGCGGCGCTGGGCATTCTGTTGCAGGACGGCATCGGCGACACCATCCGCATTTCTCTGACGCCGGAGCCCGGCGGCGACCGCACGCTTGAAGTGCAGGTCGCACAAGAATTGCTGCAGACGATGGGCTTCCGCACCTTCGTGCCGTTGGTCGCGGCGTGCCCTGGTTGCGGCCGCACCACCTCCACGACGTTCCAGGAGCTCGCGCGCAGCATTCAGGATTTCATCCGCGTCGAAATGCCCGGCTGGAAGACGCGTTATCCCGGCGTGGAATCGCTGAACGTCGCGATCATGGGCTGCATCGTCAACGGCCCCGGCGAATCCAAGCACGCCGACATCGGCATTTCGTTGCCGGGCACCGGCGAAACCCCGGCCGCACCAGTGTTCGTCGACGGCAAGAAATTCCGCACGCTGCGCGGGCCGAACATCGCTACCGACTTCAAGGCGATGGTGATCGACTACATCGATCATCGTTACGGCGCAGGCGCCAAGGTGCCGGAGATCACCGCGGCGGAGTAGTATCGCTCCGCAGGCGTCATGCTCAGAGCTTGGGCTGAAGAGAAAACCGTAAAATCAAAGAGCATTGAAGTTCGTCATTGCGAGCCAGATCAACGTCGGCTCTGCCGACTTTGATCTGAGCGAAGCAATCCAGATTTTTGCTAGCGGGCTGGATTGCTTCGTCGCAGCGTTCCTCGAAGGCGAGGAACTAGCTCCTCGTAATGACGAACTAAGCCCTGATGTTTATCGTTTTCGGTCAGGTTTTTAGGATGACAGTCTAGCGTCATTCACAACGCCGTCCCGGCGTGTTCGCGGTTGTCGATCACCGCTTCTTCCAGGTCGAGGTCGCGTTCGATCCGCCGCCGTGTTTCGTCGGTGATCTTGCCCTCGCGCAGCATCGCATGAAGGTGCATCCGTTCGGCGAAGATCTGTCGCCGCAGATATTGTGCGATCAACGTGTCGTCGTCGTGCACGTTCATGTCCGGCACGATATGAAAATGTTTGGCTCGCTCGTTATGGCGATCTTCCAGCGGACCGAGCACGCCGGGCGTCAACTCCTGACGCTGCTTGATCTCTTCGAGCGCCTCGCGCCCGGCCTGTAACGCCGCCAAGCGAGCGGCGATTTCAGCTTCGCGTTCGGCATCGGATTCGCTGCGGCCGTGCTCGGAAAGACCGAGCCATCTCACGACCAGCGGCAGCCCGAGACCGAGCCCGATGAACGTCACGAGAATGACCCCGAAACTCACGAACAGGATCAGGTCGCGATACGGGAAGTTGTCGCCGTTCGGCAGAAACAAAGGGAGCGCCAGCGCCGCGGCGAGAGACACCGCGCCGCGCACGCCGGTGAACGCGATGACGAAGATCCAGCGCCAGGGCGGCGTCGGGTCGCGGGCGCGCAACCGTTTATTCCAAAGCCTCGGCAGATAGGTCGCGGGATAAACCCAGGCAAACCGCGCGACGATCACGATCGCGGCCACCAAGGCAATCGCGATCACGATGTCGCCGAGCGGAAATGCTTTCGATTTTTCGAATAGCACCCGCATCTGAAATCCGGTCAGCAGAAACAGCAGGCCTTCGATCAGATAGATGACCAGATCCCAGAAGAAGACGCCCTGCATCCGCGTTGCCGCCGAAATCAGCAGCGGTCCGTTCCAACTGATGTAGAGGCCGCAGACCACGGTCGCGATGACGCCCGAGCCGCCGAAATGTTCGGGGGTCAGATAAGCGAGATAGGGCGTGATGAGCGACAGCGTGATTTCGATTTTCGGATCGCGCGCCCATTTGCGGGCCCGCAGGCTGAGCCATCCGATCGCGACGCCGAACAGCATTTCGCAAATTATGATGGCGCTGAATGTCGCCGCCGCTTTCGGAAACGAAAACGTGCTGGTCGAAATCGCGACCACGGCAAAGCGATAGAGAATGAGCGTGGTGGCGTCGTTCGCGAGACCTTCGCCTTCGAGAATCACGAGGATGCGGCGCGGCAATCGAAGCCGCCGCGCGATCGCCAAAGGCGCGACGACGTCCGGCGGCGCGACGATCGCACCGAGCAGGAAGCCGACATTCCACGGCAACCCGATCAGGAAATGGGTCGCCGTCGCCACGGCGCAGGCGGTGAAGATCACGCAGCCGACAGCCAGCAGCACGATCGGGCGGAGATTGGATTTGAACTCGCGCCAGCTCATAGCGACGCTGGCCGAATAGATCAGCGGCGGCAACACCACCAGCAATACAAGATCGGGCGGTAGCTCGACCGTCGGCACGCCCGGCACGAAGGCCAGCACGCTCCCGACCAGCAGCAATAAGATAGCCGGCGCAATATCGAGCCGCCGCGCCAGCAGGGCGGTCCCGGCCAGCACCGCGAGCAGCACCAAAAATATCTGGAAACTGGATTCCAAAATTTGGTCCGGTGTTGACGGCTACGCCGAAAGAATAGCGGCGTCCCGAAGGACGCCGCCGTTGAAGTTCAAAGCCACGTTAGCAACGATAGCCCTTCTTCTTGTCTTCGGACGTATAGGTGCAGGTCTTACCGGCCGAGGCCTGGCTGACGGCTGCGATCTGGACGACCATCGATGCGGTGAACGACAGCAAAACAGCAAAACAAAGATTCCGAATCATAATAATGCCCTTCCAATCGCGTCGAATCGACGCGCAAGGAAAGTTTAGACGAAAATCTCGAGAATGGGCCAGAGGCCGATCAGATGGCGCCGGCGGCGATGTTGACCATCAGTGCCACCAGCGCCGTGTTGAACACGAACGAAATGACGCCGTGCGCCGTCGCGGTGCGACGAATCCCTTTGTCGGTAATGCCGACATCGGATGTTTGCGCGGTCATGCCGATGACGAACGAGAAATAGACGAAATCCCAATAGTCGGGGTCTTCGGTTTTGTCGTCTGACGGAAATTGCAGCCCGCCGGGCGAGTCGTCGTTTCGGTAATAGTCGTGCGCATAATGCAACGCGAAGGTCGTGTGGACGGCGGTCCATGTCAGGGCGACAGTAATCGTCGCCAGCGCCAGTTCGGCGGCACCTTTTTGCGATGCGCCCAATTCCGATACGATCGCAGCCAGACTGGCGAATGCGCCGAGCGCCGTCACCAGCAGGATCACGAAACGGCCATCGTCCTGAAGCGCGGCGTTGCGCCTGATATGACCGACGCCGCCACGGAATGTCAGCACGAACACGAGCACCAAATAGAGCGCGATGAAGACGTCCCATCCGATCAGAAGCCGCGTCACCAGCCGCAGCGATGCCGGAAGAAGGAAGAACGCGGCGATGCCGACAGCCATCGCGATAAAGGTGCGCGGTCGCGCGTAGATCACCCGCAGCGGCTTCGGTAGACTCCGGAAGCGCCGAAGACGATGCTCCTCGACGGCCTTGTTAGTCATCAGTTTTTGCGTTCGGCGACGAAGCGCGCGGCCGCGCGCAGCGTGTCGCCCTTCGAGCCGAACGGAGCGAGCGAGGCATCGGCTTTCGCAAGCAGATCCTGCACGCGCTGTTTCGCGCCCTCGATGCCAAGTTGCGTGACGAAGGTTGTTTTGTTCAACGCCGCATCCGCACCGGTGGGTTTGCCGAGAGCCGCCGCGTCGCTTTCGACATCGAGCAAGTCGTCCGCGATCTGAAACGCCTCGCCGAGCGCGCGGCCGTAATCGTCGAGCGCTTTGTAATCGGCTTGCGTCGCCTGCCCGAGAAGCGCGCCGGCGATGCAGCCATAGCGCAGGAGTGCGCCGGTCTTCATCTGCTGGACGCGGGCGACATCGACCGGCTCGCGATCGCCAAAGCGACCTTCGCCGGCGAGATCGAGCATCTGGCCGCCGGCCATACCGCCGATACCAGAGGCGCGCGCCAGCGCCCGCGTCAGCAGCAACCGCACCGTGGGGTCGGCATGAACGGCGTCGCGCGTGATGATGTCGAAAGCGATCGTCAACAGCGCATCGCCGGCCAGAATGGCCGTGGCGTCGTCATAGGCCTTGTGCAGGGTCGGGCGACCGCGACGCAGATCGCTGTCGTCCATCGCCGGCAAATCGTCATGGATCAGCGAATAACAATGGATGCATTCCAGCGCCGCTCCGACCAGCAGCGCCTGATCGCGTGGCACACCGAACACGGCAGCGCTTTCGACCGCGAGGAAGGGACGCAGCCGCTTGCCGCCGCCCAAACTCGAATAGCGCATCGCCTCGATCAGCCGCGTCGGCCGCGCGATCTCGTCCGACAACACCTCGTCCGACAGCAACTCGCCGAGGAGCTTTTCGGTGTCGTCGGCGGTCGCATCGAGGCGCTGCATGAAATCGGTGGTGGCCGCGGTCGTCATTTAGGAATGGCTCCGGATTAATTTTCGGGACCATCCGTCATGCGCCGTGCGCAGTCAATTCCAGTTCCGTGTCGTTTGAAAACGCGGTTACGACGGCGCATTGGGCTACAGGATCATATGCTCTATGGTCGTCGGAACGTCCCGAACGATATGGCAGCGCGTGCGCATCTTCAAAATTCTCAGTTTGCTCGTGCTGGCGGTGCTGCTGCTGCCTTATCTGATCACGCCGTTTTATAAGGTCGGCCATCCGGTGTCCGCTCTGATGGCGTGGCGTCGGGTCACCGGATCGCCGGTCGAGCGGCAGTGGCGCGACCTTGCGGCGATGTCGCCTGCGTTGCCGCGCAGCGTGGTCGCCTCCGAGGACGCCCAGTTTTGCCGCCATAACGGCATCGACTGGAATTCGCTGCGCGAGGTCATCGACGACGCCCAGGACGGCGAGGCAGGGCGCGGCGGCTCCACGATCACGCAGCAGGTCGCCAAGAACCTGTTCCTGTGGTCCGGCCGCAGCTACGTCCGCAAAGGACTGGAAATCCCGCTCGCGATGTGGCTCGATCTTGTGCTCGGCAAGCAGCGGGTGTTGGAAATCTATCTCAACATCGCCGAAATGGGGCCGTCCGGCCAATTCGGCGCGGAAGCCGGCGCGACCTACGCTTTCGGTCGAACTGCTGCAAACGTCACCGCGCGCGAGGCGGCACTGCTTGCGGCGGTGTTGCCCAATCCGGTCACGCGCAGCGCCCGCAATCCGGGGCCGGGGGTGCGGCGGCTGGCCGGAACCTATGTGGCGCGGGCGCAATCGGCCGAATTGCAGCGGTGCTGGAGCGACGACGGCCGCTAGCAATAGGCCCTAGCCATGCCGGGGATCATCCGTTATAAGCCCGGCCTTATCCGCATGTCAGTTCGCGTCGATAGCGCAGATTTCTTCGTCTTTCCGCCTTCGGGCGTCGCGCCTGATCCGTACCTGACCCGCACCAGACAGTTCGATTGAGCACCGCAAGGATACCGACATGGCCGTTCCCCGCAGAAAAACATCACCGTCGCGGCGCGGCATGCGCCGCTCGGCCGACGCGCTCAAGAAGCCGACTTATGCCGAAGACAAGGATTCGGGTGAATTGCGCCGTCCGCATCACCTCGACCTCAAGACCGGCATGTACAAGGGTCGTCAGGTTCTGAAGCCGAAATCCGAGGCGTAAAGCCTCGATCCTGATGGTCTAGCAATTGTTCTTGGAGGCCGTGTCGCGCGCTGCGCAATGCGGCCTTCATCGATTCCGCTATCAAGCAGTCTGGCTATCGAGATTAGTGGCCATTCGCTTCGCCGCGGCCTAGCTTCTTGAATGGCGTTCTTAAACAGCCGATTCTTCGACGATTGTCTGCGCTTGCCCAACCGCTGACACTTTGCCGCGCGATGCGACTGTCTCTCCTGACCCGACCGAAAGGCTTCGCTGATGTTCGGTTTTCCGCTGCTGCTGATCCCGCTCGCGATCTGCAACATCATCGTTTTCCTGATGCCGGGCGTCTCGTTCTCCGCGCCGCTTGCGACGGTGCCGTTGGTGTCCGGCGCTGCCTGGACGGTGACGTTATCCGACGCGGTGCTGGCCTTCAGCGCTTTGATGCTGATGTTCGAAATCATCAAGGGTGCGCGGCCCGGCGGAAAATATTTCACCGATCATTTTCTGGCGCTGCTGGTGTTTGCCGGCGCTGCCGCGGAGTTCGTGATGCTGCCGCAGTTCGGCACCTCGCTGTTCTTTCTGCTGGCGCTGTTCGCGTTGGTCGACTTCCTGTCCGGTCTCGCGCTGCGCGGACGCCGGCCGCGACGCGGGCTCGCGACGGCGCCGGTCGCCGAGGCGGGCGCATCG
>JANMAN010000731.1:0-5668 GCA_031359885.1 Tardiphaga sp.
CGATGACGGCGCATTCCAATTGGATGCGTACTTCTCGATCGCCGCTTCGTAGACCCGCTCACTCATATTCGCGGTGATTTGTTTGCGATCGGTCAGCGACGCATAATCCGCGCACTGCGCCGGCTGGCAGCGATCGCGCACGGCCAGCACGTAGGCGACGAGCCCATAGCGATCGCGTTCGAGCGCACGCCGCAGCGCTTGCAGATCAGGCGTCATGACGCGTTCGGCAGCCGCGACATCGCCGAACGATTTGAGCCGGTTCAATTGCGATGCAGTGTAAGCGACGGCGGCAGCGGCCATGTCCGGAGACGAGAACAGCATTTTCTCGCAAGCGGTCAACACGGTCTCGCCGGCGAGGTCGTCGAGGCAGGATAATGCCGGCAGCGACGATGACGACGTTTGACCGATCTGCGTCGGACTGGCCGCGTCCTTACCGGAGCCTTCGCGCAAGAAGATGACGACCGCAATCGCGATGGCCGCGACAGTCAGGACGGCGAGCGTTCCGTTGGCGACGGACCGCTCGGCGCGCGACAACGCAACCAGCAGGATGAGGCCGACGAAGCCTATGATGGCCAGCAACAGCCACATCGGCAACGCCGGCGACCGCGAAAGCTGATCGAACGAATCGGCCCAGTCCCGCGACATACGCACTCTCCTGCGGATCAGGCTTCAGGCGGCATCAAGGCCGCTCTATCGAAGTAGCAAGCCGCCGGTCGGACACGCAAAGCCGCCGGTCATGACCAGCGTCAATGACAGTCAGGATACCGCGAGCTGGCTTTCCTTGGCGACGCGCTCGAAGGCTTCGGTCGTGCTTTTGATACGGTACTGGCAATCGTCGCCATCCGTGGGCAGCAGGCGGATCACCTCATAGGTGCCGCTGGCGGCCGGACGCGCCACATTGCTAGCCGTGAAATAAACTGTCTCACCGACGATGTACTTGTGCTTCAACGCCGTCTCCATCAAACACTGATAAAATTGTCAGGCGAGGCATGCCCCGACCGCTGCGAAAGCGGGCCGCGCTGCCCGGAAACCTGCTGCCGTATAGCACGAGCGATCGGGAAAAAGCCAGTTACATCGCGACATGGCAAATGCGCAATCTTGCAGATTTTTCAGGATGATAATCGCTTTCGGGTCGCCCCGATGCGATTCGAGCCGATCGGTCTCCAGACGGCCGCTAATCCTCCTCGAATTGAGGGATCAAGAGCGTTTCGGCGAGCCCTTCGGTCGTCCATGCCGCAAAAGCCGGTTCCACGGCCATGGTGGCCATATAGGCGGCAACGATGTCCGTGACGCCGATTGCATAGACTCGGAAGCGATGGACCACTGGCGCATACATCGCATCCGCCGCACCGAAGCTTCCGAACAGATATGGCCCGAGATGGCCGTAGCGCGCCCGGCAATCGGTCCAGATTGCCTGGATGCGCGCGATGTCCGCCTTTGCCGTATCCGACAGCGGTTTCGCGCCGACCGGGCGGTGCAGGTTCATGCCGCATTCGTTACGTAACGCTTGAAAGCTTGAATGCATTTCCGCGCAGACCGAGCGCGCATGCGCCCGTGCGGCAGTATTTACAGGCCAAAGCCCGGCATCGGGATGGGTCTCGGCGGCGTATTCGATGATCGCCAGCGAATCCCACACCGTTATGTCGCCATCCACCAGCGCCGGCACCTTGCCGGACGGTGTCACCGCGAGAATGCGCGCCTTGTCGGCAGCGCCCGTGTAAAGCGGAATCGAAACCTCCTCGAACGGGATGCCGACGCCTTTCAAAGCCACCCAGGGCCGCATCGACCAGGACGAGTAATTCTTGTTGCCGACGACGAGCGTAAAGCTCATGTGCTGTGGCTCCTGTGCGAGTGTTCGGTCGGCTTTTGCCACGCGGCATGGACGCGCAGCAACCATCGCAAGCATTTGCAGGATAGCGCGGAGATCGCCTAAGAATCTGACCGGAAAAGAAAACATCGAACTCAGGGGCTCCAAAGTTCGTCATTGCGAGCCGGATCAATGTCGGCGGTTTCGCTGACATTGATCCGAGCGAAGCAATCCAGCTCTTTCTGAAGAACACTGGATTTCTTCGTCGCGGCGATCCTCGAAGGCGAGGATCGTGCTTCTAGCAATGACGACGATAAAGCCCTGCCTGTGTTGATTTCTTTGGCAGCCAGCGTCCAAGGATCGTCATGACCTATCCGTTCGGAGCATCCTGGGTCGATGTCGCAGCCATCGCGTTTTTCGCGCTGGAGTGGACCGTCTACGCCTACACGCTCGAATACACGGCCTATGGACGCGACAGCCTGTCCGCCCGCATGAATGGCTTTCGTGAAATCTGGATCAGGCGGCTGCTCGATCGCGAGGTCCGCATGGTCGATACGCAGATCATGGCGTCGCTACAGAACGGCACGGCCTTTTTCGCGTCGACCACCCTGCTCGCGGTCGGCGGATCGCTGGCGTTCCTGCGCGCCACCAACGAGGCGCTGGCTGTGCTTGCGGAGCTGCCGCTCGGTCCGCCGCCTGCGCCGGCCTTGTGGGAGATCAAATGCCTGGGGCTGGTGCTGATCTTCGTCTACGCTTTCTTCAAGTTCGCGTGGTCGTATCGGCTGTTCAACTACGTCGCCATCCTGATCGGCGCGATGCCGCCGGCGACGGAGCGCAACACGCCCGAAGCGCAGGCCCATGTGGTGCGGACGTCGCGCCTGTTTCAATCCGCCGGCCGGCACTTCAACCGCGGCCAGCGCGCGTTTTTCTTCGCGCTCGGCTACCTCGGCTGGTTCTTGAGCCCTTGGGTGTTGATGGTGACGACCGCGGCCGTCGTGATCGTGACTTGGCGGCGGCAATTCGCGTCGAGCGCGTGGCGGGCGATGGAGACCGACATCGCCGGCGACGCGCTGCATCCCTCGATCGTGCAACGGCTGACGACGCGCGGCCCGCCGCGCGAATGACGGCGGCGTGCTTGTCTTACGGCAGGCAATGCGTCATGGGCAGCGCATGATCGATATCCCAACGCTTCCCGATTCGACCGCGCCAACGCCGCCGCTCCCCGACGCGATCCTTGCCGTGCTCGCCGGCAAAGCCGATGCGACGTTGAGTGCGCCGGAAATCGCGCAAGCGATCGCAAGTGCTGACGATTGGCATGCTTTGCTGACGCCGATCCGCCGCGCGGCGGTCGAACTGGCGCAAGCCGGGCGGCTGGTCATTTACCGCAAGGGCAAGCCGGTCGATCCCACCGACTTTCGCGGCGTCTATCGGCTAGGGCTGCCGCGGCAAGACTGACTCCGGTTTCGATTTCGGAGAAGGCAGAAGCTCGGCGCTGCGCCCCGTCAGCCACAGACCGACGAGACCGACCCATTCGTGAGCCGCCACGTCCGACCGGGCGAGACCGGAACTAATCCGGTCGAACGGCTTCAGCGCGTCGCCCCAACCGGCCGTCCGAAAATCGACCGGATAGGCTTCGACGTCGAAACCGACCCGCCGGAACGCGGTGACCGCGCGCGGCATGTGGAAGGCCGAGGTCACCAGCAGCCAGCGCTCGCCCGGCTGCGGCGTTGCCAGCTTCCGCGTCTCGCTCGCGTTCTCGTCCGTCGTTCGCGAGTTGCTTTCCAGAACCACGCGGCCGTTGCTGAGGCCCAACTCGTCAAGGAGCCGCCCGGCGAAGGGCGCTTCCGCGACGGATTGCTGAATGAGATTTCCACTGCCGCCGCTGAAAACGATCTTCGTGGTCGGGTAGCGCCGAGCAAGATCGAGCATCGCAAAAATGCGATCGGCCGAAGAATCGACCTCCAGGATTTGGCGGGCAGCGGATAAATCGGAGTCGATGGCACCGCCGAGCACGATGATGCCGTCCGGCGTACGGCCATCATACCGCCATATTTCAAACCGCTCCGACAGCGCCAAAAGCATTACATTAGAAATCGGTGATAATCCGAATAAAATCAATAATATAACAGATGAAACTAATGTAGTTATTCCGGCGCGCCTCTTTCGTCGAATGAAGCACAAAACGCCAGCTAGACCGAGCAATGCAATCGCATTGGACGGCAGCGTGATGAAGCCGACGATCTTGGAGACGATAAACAGCATGCCTCTGCATCTGCGATGTTAGCGCCAAGATCAATGCGGCATTGCAGATTTACGACGCGTCGGCATGTTGACTCCCGCGGGCGCAGCGATCACCCATCCGGCATGAAACCGCTCGCTATTGTTGCCTGCATCTTGACCTTCGCCACTGCGCAAGCGGCAGCCGCACAGTGCCCACGTCCCGATGCGCTCGGCACATCTCGCACGTTGATCGTCGATCCGGCCACGACCCCACGCGTTGGTCTCAAGAGCTTTCCGCAGACGCTACCGCTCGCCGACAAAGAGGTCGTTCTAACGTTTGACGACGGTCCTTTTCCGCCGACCACGCAGCGCGTTCTCGATGCCCTCGCAAAGGAATGCGTCCAGGCGACGTTCTTCCTGATCGGCAAAAGCGCAGAGGCCAATCCCGTCCTCGTGCAGCGGATAGCCGCAGAAGGTCACAGCATCGGCCATCACAGCTATTCGCATCCCAACATGGGTCACACCGCGCAAGACATAGCGATCAAGGACATCGAGCGCGGCATTGCCGCCGACGAACTGGCTCTGAACGGCCGGGCGTCGGCGATCCCGACCACGCCATTTTTTCGTTTTCCTTATTTCGAATCGACGCCGGCTCTGCTCGATCTGATGCAAGTACGCGGGATCACGGTTTTCGGCGCGGATTTGTGGGCCAGCGACTGGGAAAACATGACGCCGCAACAGGAGTTAGCGCTCGTGACGGAGCGGCTCGCCAAAGCCGGTAAGGGCATCATTCTGTTTCACGATCCGAAAGCCCGGACCGCTGCCATGATGCCGGATTTTCTGCGCTACCTGCGAACCCACGGCTACCGCGTGGTGCATGTGGTCGCAAAGACTCTCCCGATGCAGCAGGTCGGCAAATAGGCGCTCGGTCCGTTGCAAACCACGCAGCGGATACGACGGCTCTCGGCCTAAGCCGACTAGATGCAACGATATCAGATTGAGTGGTGCGCTCGGAGGGACTCGAACCCCCACCCTGTTACGGACTGCCACCTCAAGGCAGCGCGTCTACCAATTCCGCCACGAGCGCTAAATCGATCGGCGTGAGGCTTGCGCCGGCCGGATCAACGGCGCCGATGTAACAAAACAATGATGCCGCCACAAGGCCCGCGACGGCCGTTCGTATTTATCTGCGGTCGGGCGACCGCGACAACATCGACTTGACTTCGACGCTGATGCGGTTGTGGTTTACGTTCACGATCCCGCTGGCGATCGGCATGTTGTTGGCAAGCACGATCACCTCGTCCTGCTCTGTCGCGTCCAGTTCGATGATCGCGCCACGGCTCAATCGCATGACCTGATGAATGGGCATCGACGTGGTGCCGAGCACCACCATGAGATCGACCGGAATTCTATCGAGAGTTGGCACTTGCACTCGCACTCTGGAGACTGACGTGCGGGTACAACACCATGGTATGGTGAACCAATGATTAACGTCACGAGCAAAGCGCGCGATGCGCTGGGAATGGTGCCGATGGCACGCTCCACGCAAGGCGAGGTCGCATGGCTGATCTCAGACGCGCCGGTGCCCTACCCCGACGCCGTTGCCACGATGGATGCGCGCGTCGCCGACATCGCCGAAGG
>JANMAN010000757.1:0-2803 GCA_031359885.1 Tardiphaga sp.
CCTATGAATTGAAAATGTTGCCGTTTCCGCCGCGCGTGTTGGCGAAGGACTATCTCGCCCTCAATCCGCTCGGCACTATCCCGCTTTTGATCGACGGCGAGACCCGTATGACCGAGAGCGCGGCCATCGCGCACTACATCGTGACGCGCTACGGCCCGACGCCGCTGAACGTCGGCATCGACGAGCCGGCGTATGGCGCTTTCCTCAACTGGATGCATTTCGGCGAAGCGACGCTGACGTTCCCGCAAACGCTGGTGCTGCGCTACACGCAACTCGAGCCTGAAGAACGTCGCCAGCCGCAGGTCGCGGCCGACTACGCCAAATGGTTTCTGGCTCGCTTGCGCGCAGTTGAACGCGTCGTCGCCGACAATGACACCATCTGCGCCGAGCGGTTTACCGCGGCGGATATTTCCGTCGGTTATGCGCTGCTGCTGGCGTCGCGGCTTGGCCTCGCGCCGCAGTTCGGCCCGGCCGTCGCGGCTTACTGGGCGCGACTGAAGTCGCGTGCGGGTTATCTGCGCGCGGTCGAAGCGGAGACGAAAGCCGGCGACGAGCAGGGCGTGCCGCGCCGCCAGCAGAATTTCTGATCGGCGTCAGATGACGGCATTGTCATCTGACGCTGTCGGATAGGTCGTCTAACCCGTCGATCCGGTCAGCCCCGCCGCTGCGATCCCCGCCAGCGCACAGATTTCGTCGTTGTCCGACGTGTCGCCGGAAATGCCGATCGCGCCCAACAACGCACCCGAGGCATCGTGGATCAATACGCCGCCCGGCACCGGCACCATGCGGCCCTGTGCCAGCGTATTTACGGCATCAATGAAATAGGGCTGCTCCTGAGCGCGGGTAAAGATCGCGCGCGAGCCCATGCCGAGCGCGAGTGCGCCGTAAGCTTTGCCGTGCGCGACTTCGCCGCGCATTAGGCTGGTGCCGTCCTGCGCCGCCGATGCCTTCACGCAGCCGCGCGCGTCGAGGACCGTCACGACCAACGGCTTGATCTTTTTCGCGGAGGCTTCCGCGAGTGCGGCGTCGATGATCTTGCGGGCAATATCGAGCGTGAGATCAGGCATGCAATTCGTCCTTTGATGTGTGTGAGGTTTGACTGTCGAGGCTCATTGCCAGCACGCGGGCCACATGAAGTGCGCCGCGCTGCGCGCCGTCTTTGATCTGGTGGCGGCAGGATGTGCCGTCGGCGACGATGAGAGTCGTGGCGTCAGCGGCTCGCACCGCGGGTAATAGCGATAGTTCCGCCATTGCGAGCGATGCATCGTACGTATCCGCGCCGTAACCGAACGCGCCGGCCATGCCGCAACAACTGCTGTCGATGGCATCGACCTGTAAATCGGGGATGAGCCGCAACACTTTCATCACGGGCGTGAACGCGCCGAATGATTTCTGATGGCAATGGCCATGCACCAGGGCCTTGTCGCCGATCGGCTTCAGCGGCAGCGAGAGCCGTCCGGCTTCGGCTTCGCGAGCGAGAAACTCTTCGAGCAAAAGCGCATGCGCGGAAACGCGTCTCGCATCGTCGTCAATGCGTAGCGAGAGCAATTCGTCGCGCAACGTCAACAGGCAGCTTGGCTCCAATCCGATGATCGGCACGCCACGCGCGGCAAACGGCGCGAAGGCCGCAACGGTGCGATCCAGTTCGGTGCGGGCTTCATCGACCAGACCCGCCGATAGAAACGTTCGCCCGCAACACAGCGGACGCTTGCCTTCCAGTCGCGGCAGGTGAACGCGGTAGCCGCCGGCCACCAGCACGCGCATCGCATCGTCGAGGTTTTCGCGTTCATAGGCGCGGTTGAACGTGTCGGCGAATAGCACGACCTCTCGGCCATCGGCCGGACCGACCACGTCGCTCGAGGCGTCGAACACGTCGCGCCGCCACTTCGGCAGAGTGCGTTGCGCGCTGATGCCAGCGACGCGCTCGAGCAGACGGCGCAGCAACGGGTTCGAGTTACGTGAATTCATCAGCGGCGCTAATTTCGATGCAAGCTTCGCATAGCGCGGCAGAAAGCCGACGAGACGATTGCGCAACGTCAGACCATGCTTGGCGACACGTGCAGCGAGCACTTCGATTTTCATCTTCGCCATATCGACGCCGACCGGGCACTCGTGACGACACGCCTTGCACGATACGCAAAGTTTCAGCGTGTCCATCATCGCGTCCGATGCCAGCGCGTCCGGCCCGAGCTGACCCGAGATGGCGAGGCGCAACGTGTTGGCTCGCCCGCGCGTGACGTCGATCTCGTCGCGCGTCGCACGGTACGATGGGCACATCACGCCGCCTTCGAGCTTGCGGCATGCGCCATTGTTGTTGCACATCTCGACCGCGCCTTGAAAACCGCCGCCGGACCCAGGATAGGCCGACCAGTCGAGCGCGGTCTTAAACTCCGGCACGCGGTAGTCCGGCGAAAAACGAAACAGAGTGCGGTCGTCCATTTTCGGCGGATCGACGATTTTGCCCGGATTGAGGGTCTGGCCCGGATCGAACGCCTTTTTGACCTCGGCGAAGTCCGCCACAATACGGTCACCGAACATTTGCGCATGAAATTCGGAGCGAACGAGGCCGTCGCCGTGCTCGCCGGAGTGCGATCCCTTGTACTCGCGGACCATCGCAAACGTCTCTTCGGCGATAGCGCGCATCGCCTTGACGTCCTTGTCGAGCTTGAGATTCAGCACCGGCCGCACATGCAGGCAACCTTCGGACGCGTGGGCATACATCGTGCCGGAGGTGCCGTGTTTCGCGAAGATCTCAAGCAGGCGCGCGGTGTAATCGGCCAGATGCGGCAGCGGTACCGCGCAG
>JANMAN010000760.1:0-2251 GCA_031359885.1 Tardiphaga sp.
GCAGATGCCGATCGTGCTGATCTCCTTTATCGACAGCGACCGCCAGTGGTTCAAATCCCGGCAGGGACTCGATGCGACTGAGACTCCGAAGTCCGCCTCGTTCTGCGCCCACGCGATCGAAAAAGACGAACCCTTCATCGTGACGGATGCCGTCGAGCATCCGCTGTTCTGTCACAATCCGTTGGTGCTGGGCGAAACGCACATCCGCTTCTACATCGGTATTCCGCTGAAGATGCGCGACGGCTTCACCATCGGCACATTATGCGCAATCGATCGAAAGCCGCGCCATCTGTCCGGCGACGAAATCGAAGTTCTGCGTGACCTCGCGCGCATGGTCATCGATGAGATGGAGCTCCGTCAGATTGCGACCATGGACGCGCTAACCGGTGCGCTGACGCGCCGCGGCTTCGAGATCGAAATCAATCGGGAATTCAGCCGTTCGAAACGCTTCCAGCACGACCTCAGTCTCATTGCCGTCGACATCGATCACTTCAAGGCGGTCAACGACCGCTACGGCCATGCGTCCGGCGATATCGTGCTGCGGTCGGTCGGCATGCTCATCAAACAGGAACTGCGATCGGCCGATTTCGTCGCGCGGATAGGCGGCGAAGAATTCGTCATCGTCCTGCCCGAAACCGACATGGACGGCGCGACCATTCTGGCGGAGCGCATCCGCGAACGGATCTCCAACCATTTTACGCTGGCACAATCCGTTCCGATCCGCGTCACCGCGAGTTTCGGACTTTCTGGTTTGTCTCACACGGATGCCAGTTGGGACGTCACCCTCGAGAAAGCCGACGCTGGGCTTTACGAGGCGAAGCGCACCGGTCGCAACAAATGCGTCTGTCGTTCGCATCCGATGTCCAACATCGCTGCGGCATAAACGCTGCTCCTCATTCACTCGGAGCTTGAGACCCAGTAACAGGGCACAAAGTGTCCCCTTTCGGCACAGACGTTCAGAAAACTGATGCCGGAAGTCCACACGTTAACCCATAATTAACGATGCACCTTGATGCGGAGCCGATGTCTTGCTTTGATCGCGGACATGAGCACAACCCTGATCGAGGTTCGGCCGGCGAAGGCCGCGGATGCATCCGCGATTGCATCCACCCATGACGACGCCTGGCGGTCGGCCTATCAGGGTCTCATCCCCGGCGCCGAGCTAGAAAAACTCATCAACCGTCGCGGCCCGCAATGGTGGGATTCGGCGATCCGCAAAGGCAGCCGCGTCAGCGTGCTGGTGTTCGGCGATAAGGTCGCGGGCTATGCCAATTATGGCCGCAACCGCGCGCGCAGCCTTCAATTCGAGGGCGAGATTTACGAATTGTATTTGCGGCCCGAGTTTCAGGGGCTGGGCTTCGGCCGCCGGCTGTTCACGTCTGCGCGGCGCGATCTCGGGCAGAGCGGCCTGAAAAGCATGGTGATCTGGGCGCTGTCGGACAACGAGTCGGCGACCGAGTTCTATCGCGCGCTGGGCGGCCGCATGGTCGCACGTTCGTCGGAAAAATTCGGACCGAAATCGCTCGACAAGGTTGCCTTCGCCTGGCCGAACTGAGCAAGACTGATTTAACATTCGCAGCCGTCATTCCGGGGTGCACGCTCTTGCAGCGCAGGCCTGGATTCCATAGTCCCCGTCGTGATTATGGAGTCCGGACTCGCTCGCAGACGATAAATCGAAACGTCGATTTATCGTCTGGCTCGCGCTCCGGAATGACAGTGTCTTTTCACCTGAATTTTCGGAGTGTCCGATGCGCCTCGACGCAATTTCCATTGGCGTCAATCCGCCGCACGAAATCAACGTCATCATCGAAGTGCCGGTCGGCGGCGAGCCGATCAAATACGAGATGGACAAGGACGCCGGCACGCTGGTGGTCGACCGCTTTCTGTATACGGCGATGCGTTATCCGGGAAATTACGGCTTCATTCCGCATACACTATCGGGCGACGGCGATCCCTGCGACGTGCTGGTCGCCAACACCCGCGCGATCGTTCCCGGCGCGGTGATGAGCGTGCGCCCGGTCGGCGTGCTGCTGATGGAAGACGAGGCCGGCGGCGACGAGAAGATCATCGCGGTGCCGTCGTCGAAACTGACGCAGCGATATGACAAGGTAAAAAACTACAGCGATCTGCCGGGGATCACGCTCGAGCAGATCCAGCATTTTTTCGAGCACTACAAAGATCTCGAAAAGAACAAATGGGTGAAAGTGCTGCGTTGGGGCGACGCCGCCGACGCGCATCGGCTGATCCTCGA
>JANMAN010000804.1:0-6748 GCA_031359885.1 Tardiphaga sp.
CGCTGCGCATCGCCATGGCGCGCACCGCTGTCGATGCCGAGATCATCGGCATCATCGACGCCGATTACGTGGTCACGCCGGACTGGCTGAAAGACCTCGTGCCCGCATTCGACGATCCGAGCGTCGGCCTGGTGCAGGCCCCGCAGGACCATCGCGACGGCGACCGCTCGCTGATGCACTACATCATGAACGGCGAATATGCCGGCTTCTTCGACATCGGCATGGTCCAGCGCAACGAGGCCAACGCCATCATCGTGCACGGTACGATGTGCCTGATCCGCCGCTCGGCGATGGACATGGCCGGCGGCTGGGCCGGCGACACCATCTGCGAAGATACAGATTTAGGCCTCGCCATCATCGAGCATGGCTGGCTGACGCACTACACGCACAAGCGCTACGGCTTCGGCCTGCTGCCCGACACCTACGAAGCGTTCAAAAAACAGCGCCACCGCTGGGCCTATGGCGGCTTCCAGATCGTCAAGAAGCACTGGCGCCGATTCCTGCCCGGCGCGAGCCGGCTGTCGCCGCACCAGAAACGCGAATTCGCGCTCGGCTGGCTGAACTGGCTCGGCGCGGAAAGCCTCGGCGTGGTCGTGGCGATTCTCAATCTGATCTGGGTGCCGATCGTCGCCTTCGCCGACATCGCCATCCCCGACAAAATTCTGACCCTGCCGATCATCGCCGCCTTCGTGGTGTCGCTGACGCATTTCCTGACGCTGTATCGCCTCCGCGTCCCCGTCAAAATCCCGCAGATGCTCGGCGCGATGATCGCGGCGATGTCGGTGCAGTGGACGGTGTCGCGCGCGGTAGCAGATGGCCTCATCAAGGACGCGTTGCCGTTCGCGCGAACGTCCAAAGGCGGGCTGTCGCTGATGTCGATCGAATTCCAGGCGTTCTGGGAGGCCGTGATCGGTGTGCTGCTGCTGATTGGCGCAGGCGTGCTGGTGGCGTCCAACAGCTTCAAGCAGGTCAGCGAAATCTACGTCTTCGCGGGCGTGCTGGTGCTGCAAAGCCTGCCGTTCCTGTCGGCCGTGGCCATCGCGCTGCTGGAGAATTCGCGGACCAACTCGTTCGCGTTCTGGCGCAACACGAGCAACCGCACCGCCGAACTCATCGGCCTGCGCCCTGCCCCGATGCCGCGCATCGGTCCGACGCACCGGGTGCCCGCGGAACCGCAGCGCAAGGCGGGTTGAGGCACCGACGTTTGGCCGGAAACGGCTCGGTAGACTGAGCCTAAGTTCGTCATTGCGAGCCAGATCAACGTCGGCGACTTGGCCGACGTTGATCTGAGCGAAGCAATCCAGCTTTTGGAGAGACTGGATTGCTTCGTCGCCATCGGTCTTCGGAGGCGAAAACCTCTGCTCCTCGCAATGACGACGTCATGAGCGGCTCGCGAGCGGGACAAGCGTTCACATTGCTGCTGCAATGCAGCGCTCGTGACTTGACCCGCACCGGCCCGCCCCCTACACAGCGCGGCACGTGAGCGCGTAGCTCAGTCGGTAGAGCACGTGACTTTTAATCATGGGGTCGTGGGTTCGAATCCCACCGCGCTCACCACAATCCCCTCGACGGACGAATCGGGTGCGCCGCTGGCCGGCGGTCTAGCTTGCGGCTGGCAAGATATCGCCCAGCATCGCCGCGTAATAGGTCTTGACCGTCGGGTAGCATTCGCAGGCCGTGTCTTGCAGCGCTTCGAGGTCGATGATCTGAATCTTGCCCCTGGCATATTTGATCATCCCGGCTTGTTGCAGCGTGCGCGCGACCATCGTCACGCTGGTGCGTCTGACGCCCAGCATCTCGGCGATATATTCCTGCGTGAATTGCAGCGTGTCGCTGTCGGCGAGATCGCGGGCTCTCAACAACCAACGGCACAGCCGGTTCTCGACGTTGTGAGATGCGATGCAGGCTGCGGACTGACCGGCCTGCGCGTAGACGGTCTGCTCGTGGCGGGCGAGCATCGACAACAAATCTCTGCTGTCCATCGCCACCGTCTTCAACGCCTTGGCCGAGCACGCCATCGAGGGGCCCGCAAGCTGAACAATTGCTTCGAACGGAGATATGTTTCCGTCAAAGGCGGCCGATGCGCCGACGGCGCCGTCCTTGCCGACCATCGCGGCCTCGATGGTTTCGCCGGTGGAGAGCGTCACGACGAGCGATACGATCGAGCCCGTCGGAAAATAAATCGTTTCGATTTCGCCGTTCGCGTCGCACAGCACTTTTTGATGGTCGAGATAAACCGGCTTCAGATGCGGCTCGAGTGCCGCTTTGTCGTGGGCCGATAACGCTTCCAGCAGAAGATTCTTAGCACCATTCATGAATGTGCTCCTGGGTAAGGCGGGAGCACAAAACTCTCAGTCAGCGGCGCCTCGACATGTTGCCGTTAATGCTGAGACTATGATGACGCCGATGCTTCGTTCCTAAGTTTCGACATTTTCGTTCCTATGTCCGGTATTTGACCGACGACCCCGCAAGGCGGTGCTCCAATCCATGCTCTGAGGAGCACCGACGGAGGAGCGCGCCATGGGCGTTTACGATCCCGATACGATCAGCTTGCTGCGAACGGTCCTCGACGACGCCTGGTTGCATCTGCCGACCAACCGCAAATCGGACGTGGTCAAAACGGAAATGGCGCAACGGATATTGAAGCAGGCGGCAAATGGTGTTCGAGACCCTGACAAGCTTCGTGCCCATGCGCTCGACGGGCATATATCTCGAGCCGAACGAACTGTTGCACATCGCGCGTCTCGCCGCGCGTGAAGCCCGACGGCGGCCGGTTGGATCGGATCGCAACGAGCTGCGCCAGATCGTGCTGGGCTTGAAATGGATGGCGAAGCGGCCGTGCCCGCGACGTTCTGGACGTCCCGTCATTCCGGGGCTCACAGACCGCGCATCTTCGCGCGGTTTGTGAGAGCCCGGAATCCATAACCCCTGCAGGGAGTATGGATTCCCCAGTGCGCAATTGCGCACCTGTGGCCTTCGCCGAAGCCGGCAAGATGCCGGCTCAATGGCGAATCCCGGAATGACGAGCTGTGAGTCGCTCATAAAAAAACGTCGAGCGGCATCCCGAACCGCGACCTTTTATTCTCGCCGTGAGGCGCGCGGCCGCTTACGGCATGCGGTACAGCGCGCAAATCTTGTTGCCGTCGGGATCGCGCAGATACGACAGATAAAGTATGACGCCTCCCATATCGCGGACGCCCGGCGGGTCTTCGCAGGTCGAGCCGCCATGCGCGACGCCCTGAGTGTGCCACGAATCCACTTCGTCCTGCGACTTGGCGGCGAACCCGACCGTTCCGCCGTTGGCGAAGGTCGCGGGCTTGCCGTCGATCGGCTTCGAGACGGAGAACGTCCCGGTCTTGGTGCGATAGAAAATCCGATGGCGATCGACGCTCGCCGGCGGAATGCCGAGCGTGCCGAGCAAGGTGTCGTAAAACGATTTGGCGCCGTCGAGATCGTTGGTACCGATCATCACATGCGAAAACATAGGCTTCCTCCTGAGTGTTTATGATTTGACGTAACACGCCGACTTGTCAGCGTCATCCGCACGGGCTGGCGCGCGCGGTCGGGTCGAAGGCAAAGAAAAGCCCCATCGACGCGGGAGCGTGACAGGGCCGTTTCTATGACATGCGCAGCTCGAGAGCTGCGATCAGGCCGGTGTGCGCGTCCTGCAAGGCGGGCCCTCAAGGGCCGACCGAGACAGGAAAAGGCGCTCAGCCCATCTTGAGGTTTTCGGCTGATTCTTTGCCCTTGTTCGGGACGACGTCGAACGTGACCTTGTCACCTTCGCGCAGATCGTTCAGGCCGGCCTTTTCAACGGCGGAGATGTGAACGAACACATCCTTGCCACCGCTTGCCGACTCGATGAAACCAAAACCCTTGGTCGCGTTAAACCACTTAACTGTACCGCTAGCCATGTTGTGACGTTCCTTGGAATGACAGAATGTGCACTAAGCAGGTGATTGCGTGGAACTGCAAGTGGAAGCAGCTCGTCTGGGCCATGAATCTGCTTTTTTGGGTCGAATTCGGTCTCCGACCCCCCATGAAACTTCTTTAACCCTCTCACGAAACGAAGCTGAAACAGAACACCACTACAGCTTTCTCCCGACAGACCGGCGAACCGGCGGGAGGCGACCATGAACCATTCGATCCATAGCGCAGACCGGGCGACCCACCTGAAGGTGGTCATCGTGGCCCTGGTGGCTGGCATCGCGATCACCGCGCTGGGCATCTCGTCCCGCGCCACGATCGACAACGGCAGCCAGACGGCGGCGGTCGTGAAAGCCAGCAAGACCCTCGTCGTCACATCCAACGGCTCGGTTATTCGCTGACCCATCAGGCGTCTGTTGCCGGGCCGCATCAGTCGGCAGCCGACAGTCGTCGCCACCATTTATCCCTTTGACTGTGCGGCTTGTTTTTTGGTTTCGTAAAACGATCAGAGTTGGGACCACGTCATGATCGAGACCTTTACCGCGTTGTGCGCCTTCGTCAGCACCGCCATCTTCTTGGCCCACGCCTTCGACAGCTATCGCTCGCGGGCCTGAACCCTCCGCGCGATCCACCGCCCTAGCCCGCGCCTCAAAGCGCCGCTTGGGTGCGACGCGTGAAGCTGATCGCGGAATCATCTTTCTGATTTAAAATTTGTCCGGCGGCGTTGTTTTCGCTGCAACCAATCCCGTCGCTCGTGCTTATCAAGGCAGAGCGACGTCCCCCCGCGCTCGACCCCGCGAAAACCCCGCCATCCCCCTGGCGGGGTTTTCTTTGCGCATTGCAATAGAGCCTTGCGTAGGACCGGCGCCTTCTTTTAGGATTTGGCACCGCAATTTGTCGTCATGGGGGTCTTGGATTGGGAACCAATTTACCACTTCCGGCTTTTATCCCCACGGCAAACAGTCTTATCTTGCGCTGCACAATGTTCGGCCACATTGATTTCGGATAAGACGCTGTCTCCAATTCCGAGGATAATTTGTCATGACGTTACGTCACTATGCTTGTCTGCTTGCGCTGTCCGCGACCGTCGTTTCGAGCCCGATGGCTTTCGCCGGGTCGCAGTCGTCCTATGACGGTCTGTGGGAAGTCACCATCGTCACCAAGACGGGAACCTGCGAGGCGTCAGCCCGTTACCCCCTGACTGTGAGCGGCGGCAAGGTCACTGCGCCGGGCGCTGACGTGTCCGGAAGCGTCGGCCGTGAAGGCACTGTGCGCGTGTCGATCGGCAGTGCATTCGCCAACGGCCAGCTCAACGGCAATGCCGGTTCGGGCAAGTGGAATGGAGCATCCGGCGGCGTTCCGTGCAGCGGTCGCTGGGAAGCCTCGCGCCAATAAGGCGCGATTGAAGGGGGACTTTTTATGATTTCGACGACAGCGTTGGCCCGATCGGCTGTTGCCGCGGGCGTTATTTTATTGTCGGCGGCCGGTGCGCAAGCTCAATCCGGCCCTTTCGCTGGCATGGCTGGCGCGTGGTCGGGGTCCGGCTCCATATCGCTTGAGGGCGGCGCCACCGAGCGAATTCGTTGCCGCGCCACTTACGCGGTCAGCGGGGACGGTGCCGGTTTGAACCAGAGCCTCACCTGCGCCAGCGACAGCTACAAATTCGACATCAAGAGCGACATTGCGTCCCGTGGCGGTGCGTTGACCGGACAGTGGTCCGAGTCGGGTCGTGGCGTCGGCGGGACGTTGTCCGGCCGCGCCGGCAACGGCCAGTTCAACGTGACGGTGAGTGCGCCCGGCTTTAACGCCAACATCGTGTTGGTCACCAGCGGCAGCAAGCAGAACGTCACGATCACGTCGGACGGTCAGTTCAAGGGCGCCAAGATCGCTTTGACGCGCTCTTAATCATCGATCGTCTTCCAGCAATCGCAACGGCGCCGGACTTCAAGTCCGGCGCCGTTTTGCGTTGCGGTTAGGCGATCGGCGGCGTCGCGAGCTTGGTCGCGGTTTCCTGGATCGTGTTGGCGATCAACATCGCCTGGTCCTTGGTCAGCGCGAAATTCTGCACGCCATGCGCCGTCGTCAGCGATAGAATCATCAGGTCCGGCTTGTCTTCCGGCCAGCCCGTCGCGAACGCGGTCACGAAATCCGCCAAACCCTTTTGTGTCGTCATCGTCCTCAATCCTTCTCTTCGATTCGATTCGCCCGTGCGGGTGAGAGCCGGCAACGGATCGCGCATTGCTGCTCTGGCGTTGCCGGATATTGCACATCCGGCGCGTTCCGCCGATAGACAACGCCCCGCCCGGCACATCGCCGCGACGCAAGCACGGCGCGCATACGGATGACACGACAGCCCTCGATCTCAAAGGCCGCGCTCTGGATGGCGGGCTGGCTGACGTTGATGCTGATCGTCGCAGTCGCCGGTCGCGAAACGCTGCGCGAATTGAACGTCTTCCAGATCATGGAGGTGCGCTCGCTGATCGGCTTCGCGATGCTGTATCCGCTGGTCCATCTGAACGGCGGTTTCCGGGCGATGCGCACCGCGCGGCCGGTCCAGCACGTCTCGCGCAACATCGTCCATTACGGCGCGCAGCTCTGCTGGTTCTATGCGCTGACGCTGATCCCGATGGCGCAGGTAGTGTCGATCGAATTCACCATGCCGGTGTGGACCGCGATTCTCGCCACGCTGTTTCTGGGCGAGCGCATGACGCGGTGGAAGATCGCGGCGATCGTGCTCGGCATCATCGGCGTCATCGTGATCGTGCGGCCCGCGACCGGCGAGATCAATCCCGGCCAACTGTTCGCGCTTGCGGCCGCGCTC
>JANMAN010000809.1:0-2185 GCA_031359885.1 Tardiphaga sp.
CGGTACAAATATTTTCTAAAATCAAAAACAAGAAAGCCACCATGTCGCAAACTTCAAATCGGCTGCTGCTCGGTCTCGGGCTGGCAGGTCTGATCTTCGATAGCGTGATGTCTCATCCCGCACTCGCGACCGATAAGGTTGCGTTGTTCAAAGTCGTGACGCCCAGGGACGATATCGTCATCGGGCTGAGCAAGACGGAACTCGACCGGCTTGACGCCCGAGACGCCGGCGGCATTGCCCGGCAGCTCGCGCGGCAGGGTTCGCTCAGCGTCTGGCAGTACGGCATCCGCAAGGCCGAAGCCGGCGCGCGGGAGCAGGCCCCGGTGCGCCGCATCGGACTGATGGCCGGCGATGCGGTTCGGATCGAGCCCTACATCACGCCGTTGAAGGTGGTGCCGATTGCGCTCGATACGACCGGCCAGTGATACCGTTGAAACGCCTGTAAAAGGGCTCATTTGGACCGCGCGAACGCTTTCGCGCGGTTGCGGAGTCGCATTTTCTCAAAACTTGCCTATATTAGAGATTGTCCTGAAATGATGTCCGCCGGTCAGCGCCGACCGGCCCATCCGGCCTTGCCCCGTCATTTCATTCCGCTTCAATGAAAGAGGTCACTGACGATGGCTTTCAGCTATAATACAGCCGCCGAATTGTTTCCCGCCGCGATCCGCAAGAAAAAGCGCGCCGGCTTTGCCTATCGTCGCTTCGACACGGCCGCCGACGCGGTGCTGTTCGCGATCGAGCAGTTGCCGGCGGATTCGCTGAACGGCGCTTATCTACAGGTCGACGAGGCGCGTTTCGACCAGAGCGGCATTCGCACGCTTTACGAGAGCGAGGATTTCCCGCTCACCCGCCGCACGCCCGAGCCTGTGGACGAGACCGAAGACACGTCCGCCAACGCGGCGTAATCTTTACAATCTCGGTTGTTTGTCGAGCCACGTCCGCAAAATCTTCATGTTGCGGACGTTGGCTTTGAACATGACGTCGAAGGCATCGCCTACGAGCGGCACGATCCCGACCGCGCCGTCGATCGCGACATTGCCGAGCATGCGGGCCGTCAGGTGCCACGGCGCACCGAGCGCGCGGGCCTCGCGAACCACCCACAATGCGATCGCCGTCGTCACCAGATCGCCGACGACAGGCACGAGCCCGATCAGGCCGTCGATCCCGTAACGCACATTGGTGCCGGGCACGATGAAGGCCATGTCGAGCAGTTTCGTCAGCGCTTCGAGCCGAGCGATGCGCTGCTCGCGCGTCAGGTTTCCGAACAGGTTCGCGCCCGACGTGCGAAACTCGAACGACGTGCCGAACGGCGGCTGAACCGGCGTTTCCGGTTGCAGCAAGCGACCATCCTGATCGATCACCGGTCCGCCCGCTGCGCGCGGGCGCTGCGATTTGGTTTTCGTCTGCGCGAAGATGTCGTCGTTCGTCATGCCGCTGACATGGGAAGCGGCACACGCTTTCGCAAGCGGGTCAGGCGCTCTGTCGCAGCGCCGGCTCCATGCCGCGCGGCGCGTGATCGACGATCGCGAAACGGTTCTTGCCTTGGGTCTTCGCCGCATAGAGCGCTTCGTCGGCCGCTGCGAACAGCCGCTCGATATCGCCACCGATCGCGGTATGCCATTGTGCGATGCCGATCGACACGCCGATCGGCATGTCCGGCGTCAACAATGCCTGCGCGCGACACGACTCCAAGATATGCCGCGCGATCATCGCGCCTTCGCGCCGCGTGGTTGCAGGCAACATGATGCAGAACTCGTCGCCGCCGATGCGCGCCAGCATGTCCTGCGGCCGTAGCCGGCCTTCGGCGAGACGGGTGAACAGCCGCAGACATTCGTCGCCGGCGGCGTGGCCGTGAATGTCGTTGATCGCCTTGAAGCCGTCGAGATCCATCGCCAGCACGGTAAAGACGTCGCCGCTGCGTTGCGCCGTCACGCATTCGGCGATGATGCGCTGGAACAGATGGCGGCGGTTGGCGACGCCGGTGAGATCGTCGCGCAGCGCGAGATCGCTGACCTCGCTGCGCAGCCGGTCGATCGCCATCAGCAGAAAACCGAAATTCCACGCCATCGACAGGAAGATCAGCAGCACGATGAGCCCGGACTGCACCGGATTGAATTCGATCAGCGTGACGCGGCCGCCGATCCCTAAAATGACTGCGATTGATCGAACGACATAAGCGCAAATG
>JANMAN010000810.1:0-1545 GCA_031359885.1 Tardiphaga sp.
ATCCGCGACATGCTCCCATGGCTGGGCGCTTCGCATGAACAGATGCGCGGCCGGCCTCAGCCATGACGTATCGTCGAGTGTGCCAGCGCGGACGTTGAGGCTATCAGGGCGAACATCGCGCTCGCCATAGATGCGTACGCCGCAGTCGCCGCAAATCCATGCCGTCACCTGCGCGTCACCGGATGTCCTGCGCCAAGGTTTCGGTGTGCCTTCTGTTATCGAGAACGCGCTTGTTGCGACCGGCATCGTCATCGCGAATGCACTGCCCGACTGCTTCTGGCAGTCAGTGCAATGACACGCATAGAGGCTGAGTGGGAACGAACCGATTCGATACCGTATCGACGCGCACGCGCATCCGCCTATCAGAGGTAGGTCAGGTCTCTTCCACTTCGCGCCGCGCGGTGTATCCACCGCTCACTCCACCGCCGCGTAAACCAAACTGCGCACCAGCGTGCGGAAATATTCGCGCTGGCCCGGACCCTGCGACATGAACACCGCGAACAAATCTTCCTGCGGGTCGATCCAGAAGAACGTTCCGGCCATGCCGCTCCAGAAAAACTGTCCGACCGATCCCGCGAACGGCGCCATGCCGTCATGCGTGCGGACCGCGAAGCCGAGACCGAAGCCGTGGCCGGGCGGTAGCAGGTGGCTCTCGACCTTGACCTTCGGATCGAGATGGTTCGACGCCATGAAATGCAATGTCTTGCGACCGATGACGCGCGCGCCGTCGAGTTCGCCGCCGTTCAGCAGCATCTGGCAGAACCGCGCGTAATCCATCGTTGTCGACACGAGGCCGCCGCCGCCGGATTCCATCGTCGGCTTTTCGAGCATGTCGAACAACGCGACCTTCTCGCCGGTCCATGGGTCGGTCGGAAACGGCTCGGCGAGGCGATGTTGGTTTTCCGCGCCGGTGTGAAACGCCGTCTCGGCCATCTGCAACGGCGCGAGAATCCGCTCGGTCAGATAAGCGCTCAGCGTTTGACCCGACACCACTTCGATGATGCGGCCGAGAATATCGGTCGAGCGCGAGTAATTCCACTCCGTGCCCGGCTGGCACATCAACGGCAGTTTGGCGACGATCGCCGCGTGCTGTTCGTTGCTGATAGTGCGGTCGCGCGCGCCGGATTTGGCGTACATCCGCTGCACCATGCCGGTGCCGGTAATCTCATAAGAAAGCCCCGAGGTGTGGCGCAGGAGATCTTGAATCGTAACCGGGCGCACGGGCAGGGCGAATTCCAGCGCGCCGTTGCGCTCGATGCCGACGCGCTGGTCGGCAAAGGCGGGAATGAATTTCGCCAGCGGATCGTTGAGCAGGATATGGCCGTCTTCGACCAGTTGCATGATGCCGAGCGAGACCAGCGGCTTGGTCATCGAAAAGATGCGGAAGATGCTGTCGCGCGTCATCGGCGCGTCCGACGCCGGGTTCTGCTTACCCAGCGCCTCGAAGAATCCGATCCGGCCGCCGCGCGCCACCAGCATGGTCACGCCCGGCGTCGTGCCCTTGTCGATCTCGCGCTGGAAGGCGTCCGACATCGCCTTGAGGCG